>SLAD01000193.1 GCA_007126995.1 Kiritimatiellia bacterium
ACGTCGCATACAGGAGGTGGACCGCGCCCGCGAAACGGATCGGCGCGAGATCATTGATCAGCTTAGCGCCAGCATCGCGCAAATGCTGCGCGACCAGCAAGCGCGACAGCGCCCGGCTGCGGCGTCACGCCCGGCCGCGTCCGGCTACGGCTACGAGCATGTCGTCGGTCCGGGCGAAACCTTGTCGCACATCGCAACCGCATACGGAGTGACCACGCGCGCCATTATCAATGCGAACGATTTGCAGAATCCGGATCGGCTGCAAATCGGCCAACGCCTCTTCATTCCGGAATGATCGACCCGCTTGAGTGTTTCGCATGACCGATTGGTTCCTAAAGAAATCAACGACTGGTGAGGTTTTCGGGCCCGCATCACTGTCCGAGTTGAAGACATGGTCAGCCGCAGGCCGCGTTGGGCCGGGTGATTCCGTATCCCCCGATGGCAGCGATTGGCAACCCGCAATCGAGCTACCCGACCTGGAGCTGCACTATCTGATCGTGTTAGGCAACAACTCCCAATTCGGACCGATTCATTTCAATGAGTTAAAAGAGCTTGTGAAGGAATCGGAGCTAAGTCCCAAATGTGTGGTCCTGCATGTGCCGTCCGGCGTCCAGCAATCGGCGGCCGCTTGGTTGGACGGGCAGGACATTTCTCATTCCGAGCGGCCAGTTACGAACGGGAAAGAGGAGCCAGTGCACGCACCTGTGCAATCCGAGCATGACCTCCCGGAGACCATGGGGTCCGGTCCGTCAAACGTATCCGCCCCATCGCCCAATGAGTCCACTACCGATTGGAAAACGTTGTATGAGTCCGAACTCAAGACGCGATTAAGCATCGAACATGAGTTGAGCGAGCAATTGGATGAATTGCGTGATCAGTTACGGGCCGCCCAAATAGGGCACCGCGCGGAGACAGACCAAAGTGCGACCGGATCGGCGGTCGATATCGAGTCGGCCCCGCTCTTTCGCCAGCTTAAACAGGACCTGACCGCGAAAAACACTAAACTGGAAGCGCTCAAGCAGCAGTTGCGCAAACATGAAGATACACTGGGTAAAACGGATACCCGCGCGGAAGAGCTCGCGGAGCGGGAACAATCACTGAAGCAACAGTTAAGTGAGTTGGAAGATGAGTGGCGACGTGAAGGTGATCGCGCAAATAGACTGGCCGAGGAAGTGGAAGCGTTGAAAAGGCAAGTGTCCGAACTCAACGAAGCGCGGGAAAACCGGACGACTAATCAAGATCAGGAAGATCGTTCCGAACCCAAACACACAGATCGGTGGCAGCAACTTTACGAACGTGAACGGGTAGATCATCAGGATGCACAGCGCACGTACAAGCAGTCGAATCAGGAATTACGCGACCAATTGGCGCAGGCCTTAGCCGAACGAAACCGGGCACAACAGAAGGCCCAAAAGCTGGAGAAACGTTTGGAGGAGGCCAAGGCCGAACTTTCGCCTTCCGACAGCGTGCAAAAGATCGCCTCGCTACAGGATGCCTATGAGCAGCTTAAAGAGAACCATGACAGCTTGCTCCACCAGCTTCAGGCCAAGAATACTGAAATCGAACGCTTACGGGCACAGAGCACCAAGAAGTCCGACGTGTCCGGCCAACGGCTGAGCGAAATGCAAAGTGAATTGGACCTGGGAAAAAACCGGTCTCAGGACGTGTTACGGCAACTCGCGGAGATGGAAGAGCGGCACATCGAATTGCTCAAGTCGTATCGCGATCTCAATGACCGCTATGTGCGCCTCAAACACGCGGACTACCGTTAACCCCTGCAATCAACGGATCCGGCTGGCCGCGGGCACCAGCACGGTCAACGCCTTGGGTAGCAAATCAATCACCACCTCGCGATCCGCATCGACGAGTTCACCGTCTAATTGAATCGGGGCCGGATTCGGCCGCTTGACCTGCAGATAGCTGAACTTGCGTGTCTGCACCTGCCCTACCCGATCCATCGTGCCGTTAAACAGCCGCGGTAAATGAGCCAATACCGCCGGAGCATCCTTGCGTTCCACCACCACCAATTCCAGCAATCCATCATCCGGACAGGCGTTGGGCGCGATGCGCGCGTTCCCGCCATATTGGGTCAGGTTGGCCACCGTAAAGAGCAACGGATCCTTGAAGCGCAAGGTATCGCGCTTGTCGATCGCAGCCTCGAAGGGTTGCGGCTTGTATTCGAACCATTCGAACATGGCGGCAAACACGTACGGGATGACGCCGCGCACCGGTGACTTTTCGAATGTACGAACAATCGCCGCGTCCCAGGCCATGCTGCATGTCACAAAAAAAGGCCGCTGGTTAGCGCGCCCCACATCAATGCGTACCCGGTCGGCTTGCGCCAAAGCCGCTGCTGCCGCTTCCGCCTTCAGCGGAATGCCGAAATGACGGGCGAACCCATTGCCGCTGCCGGTGGGGATCACGCCTAAGGCCACATCGGTATCGATTAACTCGGCCCCGATCGAATTGATCATGCCGTCACCGCCCACCACGATGATGGTGTTTACGCCCTGCGCCCGGGCCTGCTGAACCTTGCGCTGCCCATCCGCGACACTTTTACTGAACTGAAACGATACCGTTGTGTCGGGCCGATCCCAGTGATCGCTAATGGCGCGCATGACCACGTCGAGCGGGGCGGTCACGCCCGCCCTCGGGTTGATCAGCACCAAAACCCCTTTCGGCAGCGCCCCATCGCTCATGCACTCTCCTCCAGGAGGGATTTAACAGCCTCGATCACCGCTTCCGGGGCATGCTCCGTCATCTCGCCGGTGGCGCGGGATTTAACTTCAACGACACCACGGCCCAGCGATTTTTCACCAAGGCTAACGCGCACCGGCAAGCCGAGCAGATCGGCGTCCTTGAATTTAACGCCGGGCCGTTCATCGCGATCATCGATCAACACCGCGATCCCGTTTGCCTCCAATTCGATCGCCAGCTTCTCGGCCAAGTCGACGCTGGGCTCATGTTTCGCGCTAATGATCAAAATCTCGACCGGATACGGCGCCACGCTGGCTGGCCAAATGATGCCATTCTCATCGTGCCGTTGCTCAATGATGGCCTGCAACGTTCGCGTCACCCCGATCCCGTAACAGCCCATTACCGCCGGATGCTGTTTACCGGATTCGTCCAGATACAGCGCGCCCAGTTTCTCGCTGTATTTGGTGCCCAGCTTGAAGACGTGTCCAACCTCGATGCCGCGCTTCTCGTGCAGTGTCTCGCCACAGCGCGGACAGGGATCGCCCTCACGCGCAAAGCTGAGATCAGCAAACTCAAGGTCCCCGACATCCCGCGCCAGATCGACGTGAATCACGTGCTTGTCAGCCTGATTGGCGCCCGTGATCGCGCCGCGGCAGCCCGTCAGCTTGCGATCCGCGATACAGCGAATGTTCTGCAAGCCCACCGGCCCCGCAAAGCCGGTCGGGGCGCCGGTGATCTTCTCGACCAGCGGATCGTCGGCCATCTTCAATTCCGTCGCGCCCAATACGCGCGCCAGCTTGATTTCATTGACATCGCGATCACCCGGCAACAACACCAGAACCGGCTGATCGTCTGCCACGTAGACCAGGGTCTTGATCATTTGATCCGGCGTCGCATCAAAAAACGCGGCCACTTCTGCGATGGTGCGCGCGTTCGGGGTGTCGACCACTTCCAACGCCTGATCCGCACCGTCGAATACCAACGCCGGTAAATCACCGGTCTCGGCGCGCTCAAGGTTGGCGGCGTAGGAACAGGATTCGCATTCCACCAATCCATCCTCGCCCGAGTCGGCCAGCACCATAAACTCATGCGAGGACTGCCCCCCCATGGCGCCGGTATCCGCTTCGACAATCTTCGTGCGCAGTCCGCAGCGCGTGAAGATGCGGACATAGGCATCGTACATGGCTTGGTAACTCACATCCGCCACCTCGCTACTGACATCGAAGCTGTAGGCATCCTTCATGATGAACTCTTTGGCCCGCATCAGGCCGAAGCGCGGGCGGATTTCATCCCGGAATTTGGTTTGGATCTGGTAGAAAT
>SLAD01000149.1 GCA_007126995.1 Kiritimatiellia bacterium
CCTGAACCTGAACCCAAGCCCAAAATTCCTAAGCCACGCATGCAACAAAACTGGCGTAGAATATGAGTGGAGCTAATACATGAACACATCACAATTGACACTACACAGAGCCCAAATAGCTGTCCTAACACATGATCCTCACCCACATTATACAGAACGCTATCTACCAGAGGAAAGTATGTATTGGACACACATTCCAGAATGGATAGCATTGCGGCATCCAAACAGCAAGATTACATGCCTAGATATTGGATGTGCATACGGAACCCTAGCTATGTATATGCATTATCTTGGAGACAACAAGGTATATTGTACTGACTGTACACCTGAATATATCAGTACAGACCTGCTAAATGCGTACGACGTACAATTTGCACTTAATAATATTGAAACAGAAAGCCTACCATGGAGGATGCGGTTTGATGTTATCGTTCTCACAGAAGTGCTGGAACACTTCAACTTTCATCCGCTACCTACTCTCCGTAAGATTCGTTCATATTTAAACAGCAATGGGAACTTATATCTTAGCACGCCCGATGTGTTAGATTGGGGGAAATCTCAATACTATAGCAGCCTACAAGAAATCCCCCTCCCCAACCCACAACATGACATCGTTGATGATCATATCTACATTTATAGCCAAGAAGAGTTACACAAGCTATTACAACATGCGGGATTTAATATTGTCAAGGAGGCACACGCGCCTGGTTCTCACGGTAATAAACACTTCAACCTAGAACTCAGTCTAATTATATAAACACCAAGGAGGCTATATGAAATTACTCAATATATGCTACCCTAAAGAACCAGGCTATCATAAGACACTAGATGTTATTACTGATGCCATTGTCGCGCACCTACCTCAAGAGACCTATAAAATCACTCAGATATGGGACCCAAACGCACTCAATGTAGTATATGGTACTCAAGGACCAGAGAAGAACCTAAAGTCAATCCACGTGCCGCACGGTATATCCGACAAAGGCGTACGTACTGGCAAAACCATGCAGAAATATGGGATGACCTTTGTATCCAGCCCTGTCTGGAAGGAGAAGCTTATCGCACAAGGCTTAGAACCAGAACGCATCCTTGTAGGTGGATGGCCTAAGTTAGATATAATCTTTAATAACCCAAAACCGCGCCCAGAGAAGTACCAAGGTAAAATCATAGTGCTTTGGGCACCCACACACACCAATGATAGTAATTCCACATTTTATGCCATGAACAGCTTTAACCAATGGCCAGATGACATAGTAATCATTAAATCTCCACACCCATGGGATCGGCACAGGTGTCGACTGCCATCGTTGCAACCTACAATGTGGGATCTAACCATCGCCGATGTAGTAATCTCAGATGCCAGCAGTATTATTTACGAGTCGTGGGTTTTCGGTAAGCATGTTATGTTCCTTGACTGGGTGTCAAAAGAGACAACACTACACGGTGCACCATCAGTAAGCTATAACCGTGATATTTACGAACAGAACATCGGCATACATGTGCCATCAGAAGATAAGATCATAGACATGATCTATCACTCGCAACAAATACCCCTAGACCCACGTAGTATTGACATTGCAGAAGCAGTGTTACCCACTAAGCTACGCGGGAAATCAGGTAAGGCAACTGCAAAGGAACTACTAAAGCAACTACAGAAGAGACAACCATGAATATACCTGCCACAGAGCTTAAACAGACAATACACAACATATGCCTAGCCTATACAAATCAACAGGTTAGCAATATTATTGCCGACAAAACGGTGCTTGCAGAACAAATGGGCATCCCTACTCACGGCGTGCATTACTTCCTGCATGCAATTCTTCCGCATCTAGAACAAGGCAATATCTACACATTAGATACCACCATAAACGGAAATATCATCCGTGCCAACGGACATGGTGGGATAGGATATTATAACCTTCAACAATGCCTAGTAAAGGGTTCACATCTAGCACAAACATACGGTATGTCCACAATATTACTCAATCACCCTGGCAAAGTCGGTGCGCTACGTGTATTCTGTCAAGAATTCATGGACATCGGTCAACTCATCATTATGACCAAGAACACTGCACGCACTATGGGCACACATCAAACTAGGGATGCTGCAATAGGCACCAATCCACTATGTATTGGCTTGCCCGATACCAAGTTTATATATGACGCAAGTATGTCTACTGTCGCCACTAACACAATACGCTTAGCCAACAAGACCGGTAAAACATTTAATACTAATATAGGTATTAACCGACACCATCAACCAACATGTATCCCAGAAGATCTACATTATCTACTGCCATTTAGTGAGGAATTCTGGTATAAGAGTTTCTTCCTGGGTGTAGCTATTGAGGGCTTAGCGGCGCTATCTGGAGGGAGAACCGGCGCTAGGGTCGGTGAGCATCAATCAGATCGCTTGTTCTCTCATGAGGGTATGTTTATCTTCATCATGGATCATTCTGCTATCCCTGAATACCAACACTACCAACAAGAGGTAGCACAACTCTTAGAAGACCTAAAGGCATACGGCTTGAGGGTTCCTGGCGATTACATCCCCAGTAATAGTCTAGACATATATCGACGTGATCTAAAGGAGCTACTAAACATTGCAAGCAATCATACCATGCGCGGGGACAGGCACTAGACTACACCCATACACACTAGAACGACCTAAATGTCTTGTAGAGATATGCAACAAGCCAATACTAGACTACCAGATAGAAGCTATACGCAGTTGCGATATACATGATATTACAGTTGTAGTTGGGTATATGCGCGACATGATGATAGACTACTGTATCCAGCATAACATACAATATATTATCAATGATCAGTTCAGTCATACTAACAGCCTATACTCCTTTATGCTTTGTAGGCCTCATATTCATGATGATATATTACTTCTGAATGGCGACCTAGTAATTAACAACATCGCACTCGCACAGTTAATCAATTACCCCCAGTCCACTGCAGTTCTAGTGGACAACCAGTGCCACATAGATCCATCAGAGATGAATATATCCATTACTGATGGTCTGGTCACAGATTTTAGCAAGACCATACCAGTACATCTAGCGCACGCACGCAGTATGCAGGTGGTAAAGTTCAGCCATAATGACATACAACTAGTCATGCAACGTGGTCAGTCTATAATCGACAGTGACCCGCATAGCAAAACATTCCCGCCTCATGCATATGACATAGTCTTTAAACACTCTAAGATGTACCCAGTCTACCATAAACATGGTTACTGCTATGAGATTGATAACCCAATAGACCTAAGGTATACGGAGGATAATCTATGCCCCTAACAGATAAACAAATAGCTAAATTATCACAACTGCAAGACCAGAATATAGGAGTAAAGCCAGAAGAGGGATGTATTCTCTCCGGGCTTGCTAGTAAAGTTGATGCAGGACATGCCATTGTAGAAATCGGGACTTACAAGGGCAAGTCTACATGTTGGATAGCCATGGGGTCTAAGATGGGCCACGGGGCACATATATACGCCATCGATCTATGGGACACACCATCAGGGGATCCGGGATATGAGGAATTAAGGTGTAAGCGTACGTATGCCGACCCCAAGACAAAGCAAACATTCATACAACAAATACAAGATATGGGCGTAGACGACCTCATTACACCCATACAAGGTTTCTCTCACAAGGTGGCTAGCACATGGGATAAGCCTGTCGGTATGTTATTCATTGACGGCCATCATGCATATAAATCATGCAAACTAGACTATGACTCTTGGTCAAAGTACATCGTTCCCGGTGGGTATCTTGTATTCCACGACAACAACATGAAGGGCGTAAAGCAAGTTATTGCAGAGCTACCCAAGGACCAATGGGGAGAGCTAACTACACGTAGATTTACAACCTATACAGTCAGGCTATCCAACTCAGACCAGGAAGGAGGATAGAGGATATGAGCAAGCATCGAGATACCGAGTGCCATGAGGGTGAAGTACAGTGCCCAGAGTCCGTTATGGCTCGTATTGAGGAGATTA
>SLAD01000265.1 GCA_007126995.1 Kiritimatiellia bacterium
CTACAATGCCATCGACAACGTCGCGATGCCGCTGGTTTTCAATGGCTGGGAACAAGATCGCGCGGAACAGCGTTCCCAGGAAATTCTCACACGGGTGGGTTTGGGCGAGCGGATGACGCATCGCCCGGATGAACTATCCGGCGGACAGCAACAACGTGTTGCGATTGCCCGGGCTTTGGCCAATGAGCCGGCCATTGTGCTGGCCGATGAGCCGACCGGAAACTTGGATCTGCACACCGGGGAAGAGATCATCAAGTTGCTGAGCGAATTGAGCCGGGAACTGGGCGTGACCGTGATCTCGGCCACCCATGACCACAAGATGCTGGCGACGTCGGACCGCATCCTCTGGATCAAGGACGGGCGCAAGGACCGTCTGGAGCGCCGGGAGGATATCAATATCCGGATCGGCACCGTTCGCTGAGCGGATATTTCCCTCGTAAACGCTTTCCGCGCGACTATACTGTCGCCCTGATTGATCGCTAAAGGTTTACAGGATATGGAGTGCATAACGGCCACAATTGGGAATACGCCTCTGCTGCATCTGCGGCGGGTGTCGGCGGAATTGCCTGAGGGAGTGGAGGTCTTCGCGAAGGCCGAATACATGAACCCGGGCGGATCCGTGAAGGATCGCGCCGCGTGGGCGATGATTCAGGAGGGTATTGCCTCTGGAAAATTGACGCCGGACAAGACCTTGCTGGATGCGACCAGTGGCAACACCGGGATTGCGTATGCCATGATTGGTGCGGCGCTGGGATATAAGGTCACGCTGTGCCTGCCCGCTAATGCCAGTCTTGAGCGGAAACGGATATTGCGCGCGTACGGCGCTGAAATCATCGAAACCGATCCTTTGGCCGCCACCGATGGCGCTCAACTCAAGGCCCAGGAATTGGTGGCGGAATCCCCGGAACGCTATTTCTATCCCGACCAATACAACAACGACGCGAACCGGTTGGCACATTATAACTCGACTGGACCCGAGTTATGGTTGCAAACCGATCAGCGGATCACGCACTTCATCGCGGGCATTGGTACCACCGGCACGTTTGTGGGCACGTCTCAGCGACTGAAAGAATTTAATCCGGCCATCCGTGCCATCGCCATGCACCCCGATTCCCCGATGCATGGTTTGGAGGGGATGAAACATCTGGACACGGCGATGGTGCCGGGCATTTATGATCCGTCGGTGGCCGATGAGCATGTCGAGGTGGCGACGGACGATGCGTATGCGATGACGCGTCGCTTGGCCCGGGAAGAGGGCATCTTTGTGGGCGTGACCGCAGGCGCCAACGTACACGCCGCGCTCAGGTTGGGCAAAACGCTGCCGGCGGGATCGTTGGTGGTCACCGTGTTGTGTGATGCCGGTTACCGCTATCTGGGCGACCAACTATGGGAGTCGGTCTAATGATTACGCTAACGCCGGCACAGGTACTCGCCATTCGACAACACGGGGAGACCGATTTCCCGCATGAGTGTTGTGGCATCCTGATCGGTGCCTTTGGTGAAAATGGGGCCAAACAGGTGATGGAGGTCTTGCCGATCTCGAATGCTCGGGAAGAGGAGGCGAAGCGCAATCGTTTCTTGATCACGGCTGAGGAAATGATGCGTGGCGAGAAGCTGGCACGGGAACAGGGGCTCGACGTTGTCGGCTTTTATCATTCGCATCCTGATCACCCCGCCAAGCCGTCCCAATTTGATTTAGACCACGCATGGCCTATATATTCGTACATTATCGTTTCCGTCATGGCCGGCAAGTCGGCCGACTTTACCTCGTGGGAGCTTGATCCTGACCGGAGTGAATTTGAGGCGGAAGAAATTGTTGAGAAAGGAGGAGAGTAGAGTATGTCCGTATCCGTACAGATTCCTACCGCCCTGCGTTCCTTTGCAGGCGGTCAAGCTGCGGTTGACGTAAACGGAAGCACCGTGGGTGAGGCCTTGGCCCAATTGGCCGAAGCGCAACCCGGATTGCGAAAGCACCTGTTCAATGATGAAGGGAAGCTGCGCAGTTTCGTGAACGTATACGTTAACGATGAGGATATCCGTCATCAGCAAGGCACCGAAACGCCGGTAGCTGATGGGGGCACCATCCTGATTGTTCCTTCGATTGCCGGCGGTTCGCCGGCATCGTTGGAGCCGTCGCAGCTCGTCGGCGGGGGAGAATTACCGGAGCTGACGCCGGATGAAATGACGCGCTACAATCGACACCTCATTCTCCCCGAAGTGGGGGTGGATGGCCAACGCAAATTGAAACAAGCCCGCGTGCTGATGATCGGTACCGGCGGGCTGGGCGCCCCGCTGGGGATGTATCTCGCGGCGGCCGGGATTGGCCGGATCGGGGTGGTGGATTTTGATGTGGTCGATTCCTCCAATTTGCAGCGGCAAATCATTCATGGAACCCGCGATGTTGGACGCCCTAAGATCGAGTCGGCACGCGACTGTATCCAGAATATCAATCCGCATGTAGAGGTCGAGACCTACGAAACGCGCCTGACCAGCGAGAACGCCATGGACATCATCCGCGAGTATGATGTGATCGTCGATGGCACCGATAATTTCCCGACGCGATACCTGGTTAACGATGCCTGTGTGTTGCTCAACAAACCGAACGTATACGGCTCGATCTTTCGCTTCGAAGGACAGGCCAGTGTCTTTTGGGCGGAGAAGGGGGCCTGCTATCGCTGTCTGTATCCCGAACCGCCGCCGCCGGGCCTCGTGCCCTCCTGCGCGGAAGGGGGCGTGCTCGGCGTTTTGCCCGGCATCATCGGTACGATTCAGGCGAATGAAACAATTAAGCTGATCATCGGCCAAGGCGAACCGCTGATCAACCGCTTGCTGCTCTTTGACGCGCTCGGGATGGGGTTCCGCGAGCTGAAGCTGCGCAAGGATCCCGAGTGTCCGCTTTGCGGAACCAATCCGACCATAACCGAGTTGATCGACTACGAGGTCTTTTGTGGCTTGGACCAAGCCTCCAATGTGACCGAGTCTGAGGATGGCGTCGAAGAGATCACCCCGACGGAATTGAAGCGACGAATCGACGATGGGCGTAACGATTTGTTGCTCGATATCCGCGAGCCGCACGAGCACGCTATTGCCCGCATTCCCGGCGCCAAGCTGGTGCCACCCGCTCAACTCATGGAGCACTACGATGAATTGAATGCAGACCGGGATACGGTGCTGTTTTGCCGCGTGGGTCCCCGCAGCATCAATGCGATTAAGGAATTGCGCGCCGCCGGGTATGCGGGGCGCATGTATAATCTCAAAGGCGGGATTTTGGCTTGGTCGGATGAAGTGGATCCCAGTGTCTCGAAATACTAGTCGGAAGTACGCGTTCACGTGGAGGTTGCGATGAAAACAATAATGGTGAAAACGGTATTGGTCGCGTGTCTGATGGTCGGTTCTATTGCACACGCAGCCGAGGAAGCGTCGAAAGGCGATGTTCGGGAAGATGTCCGCCAGTTGTTGACCTTGATGGGGGCCGGAGAGATTGGCATGAAGGCGATGGAGCAGATGATCGATTCCTTTCGTCAAAGCCTGCCGTGGGTGCCCCAGGAGTTTTGGAATGACTTCATTCAGGGCGTCGATCCGGCCGACCTGATCGAGTTATCGATTGATCCCTATGTGCGACACCTTTCCCACGAGGATATTCGCGACTTGATCGCGTTCTATCAGACGCCCTTGGGCAAGCGGCTCGCGCGTGCGATGCCGGCGATCACGCACGAAGGCATGCTGGCCGGCCAGGAGTGGGGCCAGCAATTGGCGGAGGACGTGTTGGAGCGCCTGCAAGAGGAAGGGTATCAGTAAGAAAAAGAAAAACCCCGCGCAGTGTGAACTGCAGCGGGGTTTTCCCGTATATCGTTAGACAGCGGTAAGGCTTACCAGCCACCCTCACGCTTGTCGTTGCGGATGCCGCGACGGCTGCCTTTGCCGGACGAACGCGGACGGCCACCGCCGCCACCGTATCCGCCGCCGCCGCCACCGCCGTAACCACCGCCGCCGCCACCGTATCCGCCACCGCC
>SLAD01000166.1 GCA_007126995.1 Kiritimatiellia bacterium
CAAGCCAGACACGAGCGGAAACCGGCACGCCCCGGTTCATTCAGTTCTCGCAAGTGCTTGTCACTCGAGGCTAACGACAAGCTGGAGGGCGGAGCTCTGCGACGCCACGATATTGCATGGATCACGAAAGGCCCCTGGGCGGCCTCCGGTCTCGCAGAGCTCGACCCTCCAGGCGGGTACATGACGATTCAATGGAATCGGGAGGGCGGGCTCTGCGACGCCGCGATGGTGGATTGAAAAAAAACAGGCCCCTGGGCGGCCTCGGCGGCTCACCCCTCAACCTGAATGCGCTGCCGGATATCGGAGGCGCTGAGATTGTGCAAGGCGTCGAGGAAATAGAGTTGGAGTGTGCCCGGCCCCTGTGCCTTGACAGAGGCGACCTCACCGGCAATTCCCATCACGACCATCGCGTGCGTGACCGCATCGAAGGTCTTGGCATTAACGGCACAGAAGGCCCCGATCAGCGAGCTGGCGGTGCACCCTAAGCCCGTCACACGCGGCATGAGAGCATGTCCGTTGCGCACGCGCACCTGCCGTTCCGCGGACACGACGTAATCCACTTCCCCACTGACGCACACCACGCAGTCGTGCTGCCCGGCAATCCGTTGCGCGATGTCCACAGCGGCGTCGGAGCCGTGCTGGCTATCCACGCCCTTCGCGCCCGTCCCCGCCTGCTCCAGCGCCATAATTTCCGAGGCATTACCCCGCACCACGGTCGGCGAGACCGCCTGCATCAGTTCGTGCACGGTTTGGGTGCGCAATCGGGTCGCCCCGGCGCCGACCGGATCGATCACAATCGGAATGCCTTTGGCTGCGGCGGCCTGCTGGGCCTTGTGCATTGCTTGGATCCATGGCGTGCTTAACGTGCCGATATTGATGACCAGCGCGCCGGCGATCCCGACCATCTCCTCCATCTCCTCTTCCGCGTGGGCCATCACGGGCGATGCCCCCAGCGACAGCAGGGCGTTCGCCGTATTGTTCATCACCACATAATTCGTGATGTTGTGCACCAGTGGCGCTTGCGCGCGGATGGCTTCAACGTCAGACCAAACCCGTTCTTCCATTGTCATGTATCGTCTATCTCCCCTTTGTCGTGAATACCTCGGCGCGCAGCCGATTAATTCAATCGGACTTCAACGCGGTAGTAGCGACGGTCGTTAACCGGTTCGGGATCGGCCCAAACCGCCCAACCGTCCTCCACAACGTAGTCCGTAACGACTTGCGAGGTCCAGACCATTTCGGCGGACAGCGGATCCTCGCTGCGATGTATTGTATACTCACGACCATCGGCATACAGCCATCGCAGCACGGGCTGACCTGTCGTGCTCAACACATCTTGGTCCACTTCGGCGCTGAACTCGGCGCCCGGGTTCGATGCGTCTAGTCCGGCAATATCCTTTTCCGCATTCGTCATTCGGCTGCCGGGCTGAATGCCGTCAGGATCCAACACCAATATGGGTTGGGTCACGGGTTCACTGACGTTGCCGAAAGCGTCGACTGCGCGAATATAAATGGTATTGGATGCATCGAGGATGCAACCGGATACCAGCGCGTTGGTCGTGCCGAACCAGCGATTCTGGCAGTAGTCGCCGGTATTCATCGAGACGTAGTAGCCGGTCACGTCCGACTGCTCATCCGTGAAGCCCCACCACTCGGCGATGACGTTATGGCCCAGCACATAATCTCCCTGCTGACTCGTTTGCACGTGAATCAAGGCCTGACTAATGTTCGGGGGTACGTTATCTATCACGAACGGAGCACTTTCCGCCCACTCGCCCGCCATCGCTTCGTCCACACCGCGTACGCGGAGCCGGGCGGACGAATGCGCCATGAGTCCCGGCGCGTTCGTGCTCGACCAAACCCAATGGATCTCATTGGTAAGCGCAGTGCCCTCGCCCTGCATGCTGGCTGTTTGAATCCGAATACTGGAGTCATGGCCTACAATCGCCTCACCGGACGCAGCGGAAGCTTCCACGACCCATGCCGCCCACTCCTCCACGCCATCCGTAAACACCGCCTCAAGGTCAACCTGCTGGCTGTCCGGGGCGTATACCGTCATGAACACGTCTACCCAACCGCTGCCATCCGTTCGTTGTTGAGCCGAAAGCACTTCGACCGCCGGCGCCTGCATATCGCGGCCCTCGCCACTCAGTTCGATCAAGACGGGTCCTGCTGAGAGATCGTTATGCTCAATGACTAGTTGGTCCGTATACTCGGCGGCCTCTAGCGCCGCAAAGCGCAGATCAAGTGTCACGGATTCGCCCGGCGGTATCTGGAACGGGCCACTGACTCCATCGACCAGCGAAAATCGATTCAAGCTCATTTCCAGCGCGGCCGCCGCATTCAAGCGTCCGCCGCTGACGACGAGCGATTCCCACTGCGGCAAGGGCGTTGCGCTCTCCATGATCCAATCTTTCACTTGGGCGTAGCTGGCGGTTGGATGCATCGCCATCAGCAGGGCCGCTGCGCCCGCCACATGCGGGGCCGCCATGGAGGTGCCGGTACGGTACGCATAAAGACCGTCGATCCACGTGCTAAAAATGGATCGGCCGGGCGCCGCGATATGTACCGTGTGCTGCCCCCAATTGCTATCATGCCAGCGTTGATCATTTTGGTCGCTATTCGCAACCGTGAGAATATTCGGAACATCGTAGCTGGCCGGATAGCAAGGCGTAAGATCATTGTCCCGGCCCAGGTTGCCCGCCGCTGCGACGAAGAGTTGATTGGCCGCGGCCGTTGCCTCGATGACTTCCTGGAAGGTTTGGGAATAGCCGCCGGCATACGAGTTATTCAAGATGTGCGCGCCGTGATCGATGGCGTACTCTACCGCTGCGATGGCGTCCGCCAACCAGCCCCCGCCCACCTCGGGAATAAACTTGAGCGCCATGATTTGCACTTGCCAGTTCAGGCCGGCCACACCGATTTCGTTGTTGCCCTTGGCCCCGATGACCCCGGCGATATGTGAACCGTGCCCACGATCATCCATGGGATCGCCGTTCGTCGGCACGCCATTGCCGCTGATCCAGCGTGCCCCGTGAATATCACCAAACGTGGGGTTGGGATTCACCCACATATTGGCGGCCAGTTCGGGATGCGTGTAGTCCACGCCCGTATCAATCACCGCCACGATCACATTGCTGCTGCCGGTCGTAAAGTTCCACGCCTGCAGCGCGCCAATGTCGGCGCCCACTGTGCCACTGAGCTGGCCGGTGTTGTTCAATCCCCACTGCATGTGGAAGTACATATCGTCGGGCTGTCCCGAGACGGTGAACTGGTAGTTGGGCTCCGCATATTCCACATCCGCGCGAGCCTCGTAGGCTTCAATCATAGCAATCTGGTCGGCCCCCGGCGGCAACTCAACCACATCAACCGGGATATGGCGGTAGCTGTGTCGGTGGTGGGTTCCCAGCGCCGTATGCGCCACGGCGCGATCCGCGGGCGCTTGCGCGCCGGGACGAAAGCGTACCAGCAGCGTACCTTCATCACGCGGCGCATCGGAATGCAGCGCAGCCAAACGCGGGGCACGCGGAAACCGCTCGGTCGGCACCAACGTCTTCGCCACCGGCTGCGCTGTGGCAGGGCTGGATAACGCCGAGGCCAGATCAATGTTGAGAATTGTTAACGCATCAACCGTGTTGGTGTTGTGGATGGTCACTTGCTCAATGCGTTGATCGCCGACCCGCAGTGAGCCAAACGGCAATTGGTGATCATCGGCGGGCGCAATCGAATCGGTCACAAGGATGGCGCCCGTTAACGGCGCGATGGTTAATGTTCCAGTGACCGTTCCCTGATACAACGGATCATTGATCTCCACCTCAACGGCATACGTTCCCACCGCGGCGGGCGCCGTCACACTGCCGTCATACGTAACGGTCGTTGCGAGTTGCGGCGGATCCGTAATCACGGTCACGGCCTTGGGAGAACCATCGTACAGGTGTTCGGTGTCCTGAAGGACGACGTCGGCCGACAGTTTTGCCACATGCAAGGTGATGCGCAAATGATCGGACGGTGAAATATTCGCTTCACTGGAGAGGAGCAGATCGGCGGTATGGGTGGAGCCGGCAACCAAACCGCTGGCATCAATGGATAGTAACGACGATGCCGTGTCTTCAACCGGGATATGGCCCGAGACGGGTTCAAGCGTCAACCATGACGCATCGCCATCCACGGGCGTCGTCGACCAATCGAACGACACATCCACTTCGCCATAGTTATTCAGCGTCAACAGGAGATTGGTCTGCCCTCCCGGTTCCAGCGAGAAGGCTTGATCCGTGGCCGGCGACAAATCGAGCGCGACCAATAGCACCGTAACATCGATATCGAACAGCAGCTCGTCGAACCAGTGAGCATCGTTGGGGACGAAGCGAACCGTCTGCGCCGAAATCCCATCGGGGGGCGTAATGGTGTTATCCATCCATTCGAATGTCCCGGCGATATTGGCGCTGCCTCCGTCCAGCGTCGCTACGGCTAAGGTTCGGCCACTGTATATGGACGAAGCGGTCGGAGCCTCGATCAACACAGGCGTAGCCTTGTTTACATCGAAGGTCTGCACGACATCCGGTGCGGCCCGATAATGCGTGGCGTCTCCACTCTGCGAGGCGCGGATAGATACACTACCTGCCGCCGTGAAACTCAACACGTTCCCATCCGTGATCACCGCGGGCCCCGCCTCGACAGCGAAGCTGACCTCCAAGCCGCTGGTGGCCGTCGCGGACAACAGAACGAGATTGGTGGCCACCTGTGTTTCGATTGGGTCAAAATCAATCGCCTGCTCCGCACGCGGCTCGCTCAAGGTCGTGACATGGGCAACGGCATAATCGCTGTCACCGTTCGGACTGAGCGCTTTCACGCGCACATAATAGGTCGAGGCGGGATCCACATCCCTCACCATAACCTCCGTGCTGGAGGTGACGAAATTCGAGTAGCCCGGCACAAAGTCTCCCGCGACAACGGAATGATTCGTCCAAGCCAGATTGTCAAAGATGGCGACGCGTTCGCCGCTGTTCGTGATCATCAGGGAAAACGGGCCGTCGATGTTCAGTCCCGTTAAACGGGCGGTGTCGGCGCTATTGCGGAGAGCGTAGGGACCACCACGTAGTTCGCCGTTGATGAAGATACTGAAGGCGCCGCCCTGCGGGCCGCCGGGAGGACGGCGGTAATCAATCGTGAGCTCATCGACGCCGCCGGGCACTCCGTCCACAACGATGTAGGAGCCCGACGCGTTCTGCAATGCAATCGCCGGCTCGCTGCCATGAACGGACAGATCGGTCTTGGCGTTGTGGGCGGTCCAGGTTAAGCCGTTATTGGTCCACACCCGGGTTTGATACTGACTGGAAGGCGCTCCGAGCGATTCAAAGGTCTCGATGAATCCCGTGCTACCCGTTTGACGGGTAAACGTGGGATCGGTGTGTACGTCGATCGCGTAAGCCGTCGCGCCCTCGGACGCCGTCCAGGAGGCTCGGAATTCGGTGTCCTCCAAATCCGTGATCGACAAAACCGGCGTTTCCGCTCTGCCCAGGCGTGTGATGGTGACGCTATCGCTCACCTCGACCTCGGGACCCGCCGAGCGTTCAATCGTCCAGTTATTGGCATAGAGATTATGCGCGATGCCGGGCCCCGCGCTCTTGTTCCACACGCGCACCCGGGTAATATCCTTGCGATCCCACGCCGCCAATTGACCACCAATCTCAAATCCATTCGCGGTCAATGAGTACGTATTGGCGCCCGTGCGCTCAAATGTAAACGTAAGCCCCGAGTCGGTATACGGCAGGCCCGTCGCGCGAGCCGACTGATTGTCGTTAATCCGGTAGTGGCTTTGGCCGCCCACGAAGTAGAACTCCACCAGCGCCTCGCCGGCCCCGTTGAGCAAGGACCACCCCACGGTTCCACCGGTCCCAACCCAATTATTCTCCCACTGGAAAGTAAACTGATCACCGACGGCCAACGGCTTCGTAAACGGCCGCTCCGCCAGCACTTCGCTGTCGCTATTCGCCCACAACGCCCACGCTGTGTCGTCGATATCCAGATTGCCGACGGACTCCGGAACGGCGATGAATTGACCCGCATTATAACCAACGGTGCGAATCTCCCAAGGCAGGAAACCGGTGCCATGATTATCGCCCGATGACCAATTCCCCCCGTATAGGGCAGCATGATCCGCTGCCGGCGGTCCTGCGACGGACTGGTAGATGCCGCGAATGTCAAAAGTGTTGGCCCCTTCAGCAAGCACCAGCCCGCCCACCATCCAAGGCGTGCTAGCCGTAAATGCGCCGCTGGCACCGGTGCTGCTATTGGTCCATATCAACTGGCCGGTGACACCGCTGCCTGCACTGCCGACCACATCATAGGTCGTGACGGTGTTCAGCACGTCCAGATCATCGGCTGGATCTTCAATGGTCACGAAGGCGTGGCGCACACCGACACCCGTGATGGTTCGGGTCAGCGGGTTGCTCATCTGCGCCAAGTGAATATTAACGGTACCGGAGCTGAGCCCTTCAGCGTCAGGCGCAAATTGGATCAACAGATCGCGTGATGTGCCGGCGGGAATGACACTACTCCATGTCCCGTTGTACCCGACCGGAAGATCGATATCGGTGATAATTGCATCCACCGGCGCTTGGTTATCGAGCGTGAGTACGCGTTCCTTGTGAGTACCCAACTCCACCTCGCCGAAATCGAGGTTGCCATGCAAGACGATTTCCTGTCCGGTAAGGGCAGGCGCTAACCCGGACGAGAGCAAAGAAAACTGCTGTTGATCGTTCTGGAGTGAGCCCTGATAATCGATTACGATGGTGTACGATCCCGCTTCGGTCGGCGCATTCACACGCACCTGTTCGACATTATCGGTGTTATTGGTTCCTGTTGTTGCGGGCTGGCTCATCGACGCTTCGGTCCATGTCCCCACAAAGGGCATTACGAAAGGCAAATACTCGGCACCATCCGGACCCATTACTTTAACATCCAGATTGTTCACCAGACGGGACGTTCGGTTATCGGTGGTGGAGGTGGCCGTGCCCGCCGGATCGGTCCACGCCAGCGTGACCCGAATCGGCGACTCCCCGTCCCACACCCCCTCGATCGTGATGGGGCGGCTACCGGCGCTGATGGTGTGCTCGGCCAAACGCACACTGCCCTCGGTTGCCGCATGATCCGCCAACAGCTCGGCGGCGGCGATGCCATTCACCAAGCCCCAACCGTAACGGTAGTCGGGACCGGGGTTCCCCATATCATCCGCCGTATGGATCAACAACCCGCGCATCGTGCTTGCCCGCAGCGCCTGCCCCGGGAACAGTTGTTTGAATTGCTCCTTCACCAGCGCCGCCGTACCGGCGGCATTGGGCGACGACATACTCGTTCCGCTCGACGTGTAGTAGTGACTGTCCCCATTGTTGCCGGAGGAGTAGAGGAACGTGCCGTGTGCCACCAGATCCGGCTTAATCCGCCCATCATCCGTAGGTCCCCAGGCGCTGAAACTCGACATCGTTGAACTCGAAACACTGCGCTCGCCGCCACTGACCGCCGCGGTCACCGCGCCGATGGTAATGACATTCTTCCCCAGCGCGTGATCGCCGATCAGGTCGTAGCCACCCCGGTACACACCATCACCCGGCGGGTGTTGAGCGGGGTCGTAGGGAACAGGCGCGTCACCCGGCGACAACGCCACGTTGCCGCCGGTTGAGGGGTTATCCGCGCGATCATTGCCGGCACTCCAAAAGATTGAGTAGTAGGGCCGTGAAGCGACCAGCGCGTCGATGTCCCGTGCGTACATGTTGTAGCGACCGAAATTGCCCTCAAAGGCGTTCGGGCCACTGCCACTGCCAAACCACTCAAAGTAGCTGCCATTCCAGTACCAGCCCCGGATAAATCCGTAACTGTGATTCGAGATATACAGCTTGCCTGCTTCGTTCGGCTCGCTGGCGCCCCGACCCAGCATTTCGATCAGGTCATCAAACCAATCGTAGGAATCAACTTGTGCCGCCGGGGCCATCCCTTTGGCGCTGGCATTCACGCCCGCAGCGATCATGGTTCCGGCTACGTGCGTGGCGTGATGAATGGATGCCACGTTATTCATATTCGACAGCCGCCCGCCCGCAAACTCATCATGCGTCGTCCGTGCGGCCCCGCCATCCCACACGCCCAGGACGAGATTGCTCCCCGTCAACCCGAACGGCTGTGCTTGCAGCACATGGGCACCCGTTGAAATCCCCGCACTTACATTGCGCGTGGCATAATAGAGCGGTTGCCCATGCTCATCAATGCCCACCACTTCGCGCACATGCCCATTGGGCAATTCCTGCCGTAACGGCAACCCCAGTTCTTCAGCACGCACTCGTCCGGCAGCACGGCGCAGTGCATCCAATTGCCGCATGGCTTCGGATACATTTCTTGTCTTAAAGGGTTCGTCGACATCCTCCGCCGCCTCGAGCAAGTCGGCCAAGCCCACACTTGCAAGTGTTGCAGGATCATAGATCAGCATATCAGGCGAGAGGATCTGCTGAAGCAAGGGATGCAGATCCGCCACTTCATCATCCCACTCATCCACTACATCGACGTCGTCACTGACCGAGCCCTGATCCGAATCGACGTCTTCTTCATTTGCCACTGCACTGCGCTCGTCGTTATCCACCTCCCCCAAAACCCCCGACGCGCTCCCACTGATGTCATTCTCCACTGATGACGTTAACGCCCGCGACATCCACAGACCGCCGACGGCGATTAACACGCCGATTACTAGTCCGACATATCGTTGTTTAGCTGTCACGGTCTCACCCTCTTCGACACGCCATTCACACCCGGGGAACTCACCATTCGCCCCACTTTCCACGTATCGCTACAACAACAATATGCCGGATTTATATAGAAGTTAAATTTGTCGGCATTAGATCTATAACACTTTTCTAACGGAGTCTTTTTCTTTGTACAACATGTATTGCGGCGTCATTCTGTAATCGGGTTTTACCCTATATTAATTGTCCCATAGCGACTTGTTCGCAAGCCCGCACGGCTCGATTTATACGCCCGTTTACCGGCCAAACCCCAACACAACTAATACAGCGTTTCTACTCTTAATTATGCTATAAATGGGTTTCGCCAAGCACTTTTTCCTCACTTTGCGCGAAATGTAATGAGCAATATGTCACGTCAGGACTGTTTGTTTAGACGAGCGGGCAAGGCGCGGATAACTTGGTGAAGAACCGCTTGCCCGTGCGAGATGTGACATTGGTATAGAATGTATCGCTATACCGTACCGCACACCGCAGGATGCGGTCATATGCGCCCCAGGAGCCGACTAAACAGCCTTCGACAAAATGTCACGTTGGGAAAAGTTGTGAAATCGTATCGAGCGCGGGAGAAAATGGCGGGGGCATGGCGCTATCAAGCGGGTTGCCGTGTAACGCTCAATCGTCACGCGGCGGGAAGTCGAATTCCGTCTCGAACAGTTCGACCATCCGTGCAACAGAGGCGGAAGCGGTGGGCCCGCTGCTGCGGATTTCGACGGTCGCCCCTTCTTCCAGTCCCATGGAGAGCAGCTCAATGGCCGATTTCGCGTCGCCGGACTGATCGCCGGCGTGGACCATGATCTCGTCATCGAAGTTGCGCGCCTCCTTGACGATCACCGCAGTGGGCCGACAATGAATGCCGGCCCGGTTCTTGATAACCGCCTGCTGGACAGCGCTCGATTCTTCCTGTTGTTGCTCGGTCATAGCCTTTCGATCACGATGACGAAAGCTTACAACGCGGGTTCTAGTTGAGCAACCGCGAATCCGGCATCCCGAATCATCGCCATGTCTTCTTCGTACTTCGCGCCGGGCGTCGTGAGATACCCTTCGGTGAACATCGAATTCGCCGGATACAAGGCCAGCGGCTGCATGTGGCGGAGATTGACCTCGCGACCACCGGCAACGCGCAATTCGCTGCGGGGATTCACCAGCCGAAACATAGCCAGCGCCTTCAGGCACTCGGTGGGCGTCAGTCGCGGCAGATGCCCCAGCGGCGTGCCGGGACGCGGATCAAGGAAGTTAACGGGTATGGCCTCAACGCCAAGGTCATGCAGTTCGAAGGCCAGATCGACGCGATCCTGCAATTCTTCCCCCATGCCCATAATACCGCCACAACAGGCCTCCATGCCGGCCTTGCGCGCCGCTCGTACCGTGGCAACCCGGTCGTCATAGGTATGCGTCTGGCAGACCGTGGGAAAATAGCGGCGCGACGTCTCCAGATTATGGTTGAAGCGATGAACCCCGGCTGCAGCCAGTTGTTCGGCCTGATCGTCATTCAGCAAGCCCAGCGACGTACACAGTTCAATGGGAATTTCGCTCTTGATTTGGCGTACGGCCTCGCACACGGTGTCCAACTCGCTGTCGGAGGGGCCGCGCGTGGCGGTTACCATGCAGTATTTCACCGCTTGGCGCTGATGGGCTTCCCGTGCACCGGCCACCAACTCCTCCACCGTCTGCATGCGATAGCGGTCCACGCCGCTGTAGGAACCGATCGCCTGGCTGCAGAACGCACAATTCTCGCGGCACATCCCGCTTTTGGCGTTTTGCAGGATATGAATACGCACTTCGCGGCCATGATAATGCAGTCGCACACGGAACGCGGCATCAAGGATCGCCAGGAGCTCGTCTTCAGGGGCTTGCAGCACAGCCATGGCCTCATCACGCGATATGGCCTCTCCCCCTAAGACGGTTTCTGCCAAATTACTCCACTTCATCCTATTCCTCCTCTTAACGTCACGGCATCCCCTATCCCCTGCACGAGCGGGGGGATTAACTAAGTGCTTTATGCCAGAAAGGAAATTCGCCATTCTTGCACGCCACGAGTAATGATGATGAACAGCCCAAAGTCAATCCGAAATCCCCATGCATGACAGACCCGACATGTGGTTACAAGAGGCTTTACAGGCGCTCGATGAGCGCGCGCTGCGACGTCAACTCGTCACCTATGCGCAAGCGGGTGGAGTGATCGAGGATAGCGGACAACGCTGGCTCAATCTCGGCTCCAACGACTACTTGAATCTCGCACGCGATGAACGATTACGGGCCGCCGCCACCGAAGCCATCCAAGCATTCGGGACCGGTGCTGGCGCGTCCCGCTTGGTGACCGGCACGCTCCCCCTGCACGAAACGCTGGAAACCCGTCTCGCCGAGCATAAGGGGTATCCGGCCGCGCTCAGTTTTGGCAGCGGCTATATGACGAACGCGGGCGCCATCCAAGCGCTGGTGGGCCGTGGCGACCAGGTCTTTGCGGATCGCCTGATCCATGCCAGCATGATCGACGCCGTTCAGTTGAGTGGTGCCCGGTTGCATCGCTTTGCACACAACGAGGTCCAATCCCTGGCCGAACAGCTTGACCGACCGGCTTCCGGACGTCGCTTGATTCTGACCGAGTCCGTCTTCTCAATGGACGGTGATCTCGCGCCACTCGATGAGATCGTGGCGGTCGCGAAACAATACAAAGCCATGCTGATGGTGGACGAAGCGCATGCCAGCGGCATCTATGGTCCGCACGGTGCGGGTCGCATCGCCGCAGCCAAACTTCAGGGCGATGTCACCTGCGGCATGGGCACACTGAGCAAAGCGCTGGGCGGCTATGGTGGATTCGTGACCTGCTCATCCCGGATGCGTGACTGGCTGATCAACAAGGCGCGTGCCTTCATCTATACCACCGCGCCGCCACCGGCCAGCGTAGCTGCTGCCATCGCGGCGCTGGACATTCTGGCGGCAGAACCCGATCTGGGCACGAAGCTGCTTGCCCGCGCGCGCACGTTTCGTGATCAGTTGCAAGTGGCGGGGCTGAACACGTTGCAATCCGACAGCGCCATTGTCCCGATCGTTATCGGTGACAACGATGCCGTGCTGCGGGTCGCCCGGCGTCTACATGATCAGCATATGCTGGTGGGCGCCATTCGACCACCGACGGTGCCGACGGGAACCGCGCGCTTGCGCTGTTCCATTACGTTGGCTCATACGGACGCTGATCTGACATTTGCGGCGGAGTGCATTCAGGAGGCCTGTCGGCAAGAGGGCGTTTTATGAACGCCACACCCGCCATCCTGATTACAGGCTGGGCGGTCCCCGCCGACATTCTTGGCGCGTTTGGCGCGGCCCTTGATCGCCCGCTGACCGTATTCGATATCTGTGATAAGCAATCGGCTCTTGCGCAGGAACCGTTTGCCTCGCAAGTGCAGCAGATCATTAACACGCAGTCCGCCCCTCCGCTGCTGATCGGCTGGTCCACTGGCGCACTGTTGGCGCTTGATGTCGCCACACAATGTGACATTCCGCTGGCCGGCATCATTGCCCTATCCGGCACGGCCTGCTTTTGCAAGCGAGCAGACAATGCGTTCGGGCAAGCACCCGAAGCTGTTGAGTCGCTGCGCAAGGGTGTTCTCGCGGACGCTCGTCGCCTGCGCACGCTGACGCGTTTTTATCGCGAGAGCGCCTACCCCGATCGACTGCGCGCGCCGTGGCGCGATCAACTGGAACAAGCGGCTGCAGTACTGGACGGAGCGGCGCTGGCATCCGGACTCGATTACCTGCGCAAGACAGACCTGCGGGATCAACTGCAACGCGTGACCGCTCCGACCCTGTTTATTCATGGCGCCAATGACACCATCATCCCCATCACGGCAGCGCAGTGGGCGACCGAGCAAATCGCATCCGCCGAGCTTCATACGCTGCCCCGCGCGGGACACCTGCTGCCGCTCCTGCATCATGCGGAAGTGGTCGAACGCGTGCAGCAGTTCGTGCAGGAGTCGTTACAATGAATTACCCTAGACACTACTTTGTCACGGGAACCGATACGGGCGTCGGCAAAACGCTCGTGAGCAGTCTATTGCTGCATCACTTGCGGCGCACCAACCGGTCGGCCATCTATATGAAGCCGGTGCAAACCGGTTGCCTGGGCTCAGCCACGGACGTGTTGGCCCCGGATGTGGAATACGTTTACACGGCTAATGCGTGTCCGGTTCCCGAACCATTCCATCGCGCAATCTGTCCTTATCGCCTCATGCTGCCTGCATCCCCCCACCTCGCGGCCGAAGAGGAGGGTGTGTCGATCAGCGTAGATCGGATCACCACGGCATTCGAATCGCTACGTGATCATTTCGAATATTGCATCCTGGAGGGTGCCGGCGGCATACTGGTCCCCCTTTCGCGCGATCTCTTCATGCTGGACCTCATGAAGGCGCTGGCGTTGCCGGTCATCGTGGTCTGTCGACCGGCGCTCGGCACCCTGAATCACACCTTGATGACCTTGAACTTGATCCGGGCCGCCGGGCTCGTCGTGCATGGACTGGTGGTTGTCCACACCGTCCCCGCTTCGGACGACCCGACTGAGCAAGCGATCATTGCCGACAACCTCCAAACGCTTGAACAACTCGGTCAAACCGCTATAATCGCGTGTTTGCCGTATATCTCGGGTTTGCAAGACCCGATGCAGGCGCGTGCGTGGCTCAATGATGCCGCGCCCGTGCTCAATGGTGTGACCGATGTGTGATGTGTGATGAGTGGCAGTGACCTATTCTTTTTGATTTCCGCGGTATTGGGCGGCTTGGCGTTATTCATTTTTGGCATGAACGTCATGACGGATGGCTTACGCCAAGCGGCCGGCCACCGACTGCGTGACATCTTAACACGCACAACGGCAAATCGTTGGGCCGGACTGGGCCTCGGGAATGTGCTCGGCCTACTCATCCACAGCAGTGGCACCTCCGTTATGCTGGTGGGATTCGTGAATGCCGGCTTGATGACGCTCACGCAAGCCATACCCGTTGTACTGGGCGCCAATGTAGGCACGACCATCTCTATGCAGGCGATCTCCTTCCGCCTGGGTGACTACGCCTTTTTCATCATTGCCATCGGCTTCATCCTGCGAATGGCCATACCCGATCCGCGTTTCAAACAGATTGGGCTGGCCTTGCTGGGATTCGGCCTCCTGTTTCTCGGCATGACCATTATGAGCGATGCCATCAAACCGCATCGCGATACGCTGGCGCCATTTTTGGCCCAAATCACCGCTGAAAACTTCGGCGGACTACTCCTCGGCGTACTACTGGCTACCGCCATAACCGCCGTCATCCAGAGTAGCGGGGCCACCGTTGGGATGGCCTTTGCCTTGGTTCAGGCCGGCGTGTTCACCTCTATCGAGCAAACCTATCCG
>SLAD01000097.1 GCA_007126995.1 Kiritimatiellia bacterium
CGTCACGGGTTCAGGGCTTTTTTTTTTATCCGCTGGCGCAGGGGCCGCCGTGTCACTTCCACCCAAGGCCGCTTTCAATTCCGCCAGTTGCTTCAAAATCATATCAATCGAGGCGACCGACGCCGCCCGGGCACAGCGAATCAGGGTCGTCTCGACGAGGGTACGAAGGGAGAGCGCGTAGCGCAGGCGGGCTTCCGACTCGGTCAGGATTTGTACAATATTCAGTACGCTACCCGCATCGGTGCCCTCGGCCTGCTGCTTCAGGGTGTCATGCTGTGCGCCGGTGATATCCAGGCTCTCCAGACTGTCGGGCGCATATAGGCAAACCAGCAGATTGCGAAAATGCTCGATAAGCTCCAGTAGCAGTCGCTGCATATCCTTGCCGCCGGCATCGAGATCGGCCACGCAGCGCAGCAGCGTGGGGACATCGCCCTTCAGGATCGCGCCTGCCAACTCTTCCAACGTATTGCGCGAAACCAAACCGAACACCGAGAGGACATCCGGCTCGCGAATGGTGTTGCCGATGAAGGAGATCAATTGGTCCAACGCGGATTGTGCATCCCGCATGCCGCCTTCGGCGCCACGCGCGATCGCCAGCAGGGCGTCTGCATCGACATCAATGCCCTCAGCTTTGGCAATCTTGCCGATCGATTCCGCGATTACGGGCGTGGAAATGCGGCGCAGGTCAAAGCGCTGACAGCGCGAATGAATCGTGGCCGGCACCTTCTGCGGGTCGGTGGTGGCCAGCACGAACTTCACGTGCGGCGGGGGCTCCTCCAAGGTCTTCAGCAGGGCGTTGAACGCACCGGTCGACAACATGTGGACTTCGTCGATCACGTAGATTTTGTAGGTGCTGCGCGCGGGCGCGTAGCGGGCGTTTTCGCGCAGCTCGCGAACGTTGTCGACACCGGTATTGGAGGCCGCATCGATTTCGATCACATCCATCGATGTGCCCACCATGATTTCCTTGCAGGAATCGCAGGCGTCGCACGGTGTCGGGGTCGGTCCCTTTACGCAGTTCAAGGCCTTGGCGAAAATGCGCGCCGTCGTGGTTTTGCCCGTGCCGCGAGGTCCCACGAGCAGGTAGGCGTGCGCGATCCGGTCCTCGGTAATGGCATTGCGCAGCGTGCGGGTGACGTGATCTTGCCCGATCACATCCGCAAATTGCTGTGGCCGCCATTTTCGCGCCAGTACTTTGTAATGTTCTGTCATTGTTTGCTCAACTTCCGGGGGCCGGAAAAAGTGGCCGTGCACCGTTGGTCGACCGCTTCAATCAGCCGAGACGGATCCTTTCCGGGCTCCAGCCAGGTAGACCTGCGGCACCCGAATAACATGACTTACCGCTGCTACCTTCCGGTCCTGACGGGGTTCATCCGCACTCGTCGCACAGGGCCCGGCCTTCATCACCTTTCCGGGGCGCCTCATACTCATTGTCACGGCCTCGCGCTGGATTTCCACCCTGCTATAGCGGGTTGCAGGTCCTCCCGTTAAGGAATCAGGGCACCGCTACCTCCCCGTCTAGCACGGCCACAGAGAGACTACCAAGCCACTGCCGGGATTGCAAGTGACGTGCAGAAGAGAAAGCGGGGGGCGGTTTTAGGTTACGAACGGTTGAGTCTTGATCCACCACTCGCTGCGCCGTATCGTCGCTCATTATGTCTGAGCAATCTACCTATACGATTCAGTGTCCCCAATGTCAGGCGGAGCTTCAAGTTGCGCTGTACGACTCCATCAACGTGCTGGAAGCGCCCGCCCTGCGCGACGAGTTGATGGCAAATCAACTCAACGCCGCACACTGTCCCCACTGCGACTTCTCGTTCCGGGTCGACAAGCAACTGCTCTATAACGATCCGGAGCGGCGCGTGATGATCTACTGGTTTCCCGGCCACGAAGACGCCTATAACCAGAACCGCGAGGATTTTCTCCGCATGATGGACGCGCTAGGCGATGCGTTGCCCGAAGACTTTGATCCGCCGGTCGTCCATCTCGTATTCACGCGCACTGAGCTGGTTGAACGCATCTTCCTGCTGGAGGCGGACTTGAACGAGCGGATTATCGAATACATCAAATACATGATGTATTCGCGCAATCTGGAGAAGATGGACCCGCGTCGGAAGGCGATTCTGTTTAATGCCGAGGACTCAACGGAAGACGCGTTATGCTTTGTGACGCAGGACCTCGAAACCATGCAATTTGATGGCATGCTGGAATTCGATCGATCCGCCTACGAGGGCCTGTTGGAAATGTTTGACGATGAGGAGAAGACCGCGCACCTGATGGCGCTCTTCCCGGGACCACACATCAGCGCCCGGACCATGTTGATTCAAGATGAGAACCAACGCTCCGACGAGGAATCCACGTCCTAACCCTCCGTATGCAGGCAGGACGCGGCCACCTTTCTCTTGGTCAGTCGGCTCGCGCCTGAGCGCGCAGCGCTTTCTCAAGATATAGCAGATCCGTGCGTGCCTGCATGTGCCATGGCTGATCCGGATCATCCAGCATGTCCTCGTAGATCGTCCGGGCCTCATCCGCGCGTCCCAGCAAACCCAGTATCCGCGCCGTGCTGAGCTTGGCGACCGGGGCGAGGTAGTGGTCGGGGTGCGCGTCACGAAACGCTTCGAACGCGGCCAGCGCTTCCGGCAAGTTGCCCATCGCTTCATCGGTATAGGCCAAACCCAACTCAGCCGAGGGGCGCATCGGATGCGTTCCATGCTGCTCAATGAACTGACCGTATTGCACACGCGCCAACTCGGGCTGCCCTTGACGATAACGCTCGGCGGCGAGCGCCAGCTTCGCCATCGGCGCCGAGGGCGTATTCGGATATTGATCGATAATGAGTTGGAATTGCTCCGCCGTCTGGGCATTCAGCAGGATTTCGGATGCTTGATCGCGGGCGCTGGCCGCCTGTTGTTGGCGCAGCGTGATCACCAAAATCGCCGCCAGCACAATCACCACGCCAATACCCGCAGGCGCCGCGTATTCGCGGACCATATCGATCGTGCGATTCACTTCCTTTTCCGGCCGCACCTTCTTTTCGGGGGGCGGCTGCTGTTCAAAATCTGGTTCCTGCGCCATAGTCCTGTCCTTTCGAAGGGCCCATATATGCCACAACCCAAATCAAACGCAAGTATATCCCGAAACAGCATTTATATTTTGCGGCACGGGGGAACACTTGACTCGCCTAAAAACCGTATGGGATGTTAGTCACATTACTCAACCGACAACCGAGATGCCTCGGCTCGCCGATCATGAAGAAAACGGAGAACAAGGACAGGGAGCACCACCTATGAGCGAAATTATGCCACGCGTGAAATTAATCGGCGGCGCCGTGTTGGCGGTGCTGGTTTTGATAATTATTTTGCAGAACACGGAATCCGTTGAGACGCGTATCCTGTTCATCTCCGTGGTCATGCCGCGTGCGGCGTTGCTTTTCATGACGTTGGTAATCGGCTTTCTACTCGGCGTCCTGGCCTCATGGCGGATGAGTAAGAGAAACACCTAAATTTCGCGCGGCGCCGGTCGGCCCGTTTACGGCCTCCCTGATTCGGGGTATTGTAATGTCCAGAGCAGGCATCCGGTTTTGCGGACCGTCACGGATGCGCGTCCGACTTTCCGGGTGCTTTGCGGTAATGAAAGCAAGAAAACGGCTGGATCAGGCCGGGAAAGAGAGGGCGAGATGCGTTTTCGGAAGATTAAAGACGTCTTGGACTGGACCCGCACCTTTCACGAAGCGCTCGCGGAGAGCTACAGCGAGCTAGGTAAAGGACATCAAAATGAGCGCGTCGGCATGCTCCTTGCCTACCTGTCCGCGCACGAGCACACCCTCAGTGAGGCGATCCGGCACTACGAAGAGGATCAGGAGCACTCCGTGCTGAATCTCTGGTACGACCCGGACGTTAATCTACCGGAGGACTTGACCGCGCTGCGGCGGGAACTGAAGCAGGTTGAAGTGGCCGATGTGCTGGCCATGGCGATTCGGTTCGATGACATGGTCATC
>SLAD01000195.1 GCA_007126995.1 Kiritimatiellia bacterium
ACGTCGATGGTGATCCCCTGCTCGCGCTCTGCCTTGAGGCCATCCGTCAGCAGCGCCGGGTCGAAGTCCGTTCCGGTCGTGCCGTGCGCCAACGAGTCTTTCCGCACCGCCGCCAACTGGTCCTCATAGATCATGTGCGTGTCGAAGAGGAGCCGCCCAATCAGCGTCGACTTTCCATCATCGACACTGCCGCAGGTGAGGAATCGTAGCAGATCCTTCTTTTCGTGTTGTTCAAGATATTCGGTAATGTTCATGGGGCTTTTCGTTCGTCGTTCGTCGTTCTTGGTTCTTCGCTTAGAACGTCCGAATCAGGGTTGTTAAATGGTGCAGAATGTTTAACCACGGATGACACGGATTTGCACGGATAAAGATGCGGGATACGAGATCCGGGGTTCGGGTTGCGGGTCAATCGGCTGCCACTTGCTCGATTCCTGACCGCCAGTCCACGCGCGGTTGCCAATCCAGCACGTCTCGAGCCACTTGAATATCGGCACACTGCTGCGCTGGTTCCTCTGGGCGACGCGGGCGGGCTCCAAAATCGAATAGATGCTCCGCGTGCATTAGCGTACCTAGCCGACTCAACACCTTGCGCACGGGCGTGGCGACACCGGTGCCGATGTTGACGACATGTTGACCAGCATGCGGGGCCTCGATGGCGGCAACGATTGCTGCCGCAACGTCCGTTACGAAAACGAAATCGCGTTGCTGCAGGCCATCCGTGAATTTAGCGCGCTCACCGGCTTTGGCGCGTGCCCATGCGTAAGGCAACATCATCGAACCCTGCTGGCCCGGCCCGTATACCAGAAAGGGACGTACCCAAAACACCGGCTTTGCGAACTTATGCCCCCACGCCGTAACCAATTGGCCCGCACACCGCTTCGCCCAACCATAGGGGCTCAGCAAATCACCGGATGGATCCGATTCCCGTAGTCGTCCCGAGCGATTGCCGTACTCTTCCGCAGAGCCGATCCCGACCACGCGCTCCAGCACCCGCTCCCGCCAATAATCCAGTAGCGATGCCAGACGGATCACCGACTCGGCCTGAGCCGCATAGGCATCACCACGTTGCATATTCCAGGCGAGATGAACCAGCACGAAACCCTCATCAATCGCGAAGCTGCCCGGAATGACGGTAGCGGGATCGGCTAAGTCCGTTTGATGGAATTGGATCCCGGTCGGCAACGGCCATGCGGGCGGCACCCGATCCACTGCCAGAACCGGATATGGCCGATCACGCAACAGCGAAAGAACATGCTGACCGATGAAACCGGCGGCACCGGTGACAATGACTGGCTGAGGTGTGATGGAATGGGTCATAGAGATGAGAGGTTAGCGAACACTTAATCGACACACTTACTCGGTAGACTTACACGAAGGTTTCGCGCGGGCACGGATCGCTTAAGGGGTTCGGTTAAGTGTAGTATGCGATTCACCGTGTTGGCCATTTAACTGTCCATGGCGCTTGGCCGCCGTCATAGATCTGCTCGAGCGTCTCGCGGTCCCGCATCGTATCCATGCATTGCCAGAATCCGGCATGGCGGAAGGCACACAGCTCGCCATCGCGGGCCAGTTGCGTGAGCGGATCTGACTCTAAACTGTAGTTACCCTCTGTCGGCAGGCGGTCCAGGAATTCCCTGCGAAAGATAAAGTAGCCACCGTTAATATAGTCATGCTGCAGGGGTTGCTTTTCCTGAAACGAGCGAACCGCCGCCAGCTCATCGATATCAAGCGTTCCGAACCGTGAGGGCGGATGAACCGCCGCAACCGTGCCCATGCGGCCATGTGAAAGATGAAAATCCAACTCCTGATCCAGCGCTATATCAGAGAGCCCATCGCCATAGGTTAAACAAAAATGCGGGGTGTCAATGAACTTCTTGATCCGTGCCAGGCGAGTGCCGGTCAAGCTGTGCTCGCCGGTTTCAATCAGCGCAATATCCCACGCATCCTCATGATCGCGCAGGTATTCGGCCGCACCGGTGCCGGTATTCACCTGGAGGCTCGCGGTATACTTCAAGAGATCCAGAAAGTAGGCCTTAATGACATCGCCCTTATAGCCCAGACAGACGATGAAGCGTTGAAACCCGAAGGCCGCATACGTCTTCATGATATGCCAGAGCACTGGCTTGCCACCAATGGTGACCATCGGCTTGGGGACAGCGGTAGTTTCTTCCATCAGCCGCGTACCGCGGCCTCCGGCCAATATGACAACAGGGATTTCAGATGGGGTCATGGGGTTCGTTTCTCGTTTCTCGTTTTTCGTTTTTCGTGTGTTGGTTCACGGGGAAGGAGACCAATCGGCTTAATAAAATGAGATCGTCCGGCGTTGCCGACCGGGACTCTAGCGGCGCGTTATCATCTTGAGGTGCCATGCATCCGCCTCCTCGAACGTCTTAAAGCGATAAACGCCCCTCGGAACAAAGTGTTTGGGCCGTCGTATACTGGCGGCAAACTCAAAAAATGGCCGCGCCTTGACTAAATCGACTTTCCCGGGTCGCCGTCGCCCTACCACTTTGGCGCCGGGCGGAAGATCATCCCACTGCTCGGTGGTTTCCCGAATCACCCGCTTGTCTCCTTCGGGTGTCGGTGGAGTATGGGATGCCGTTGTCTTCATGTCTTCACGTTACAGGATTAGACCATACGCTGTCACGTCCGACGGAAGCTGCGGCGATCCGAGAACGTATGTCAGGCATTCCTGCCTGACATGAACATGAAAAGAATATGGCTCGGCAGGGAGAAGACTGAAAGCCAAACAGGCGCTAATGTGCGATCCTGTACTTCTTCGCAAGGTCAGGCAAGAATGCCTGACTTACTGACCACATGTATGAACAAAAACTGACTCGCAACATCAAAGAATAGCAGCTCTCCTATTGCCGTTCGTGCTCCAGCGTGCGCTCCAGGTCAGGCAAGAATGCCTGACTTACTTTAGTCCAAGGCCAGTCCTGCCATTTGTTCACCAATCCGGCTTTTACCGGATTTAGGGCAATATAGCGCGTCGCCCGCTGAGCATGCGATTCTGTCCGGCACCAATGATCAAAATTCTCATCCATCCAAAATGCGCCAGACCGGTTCAAGACCTGATTCGCTAGGCGAGCGGTATATCCCTTCAAACATCCTAAATCCTGATTGAGACGGTGATTGCGCCCCTCTATATTTCGGATAAGTACATGGAGATGATTCGGCATAATTGTCAGGGCACGGATCTGCCAACCCTTCTTGTCTTGTAGCCAATCAAAGGCGCTCATAACAAAATGCGCAATAGTGGAATGCTGCAAATGTTTCGGCCCTGACCGGCAACGATCCAACATCGCATCCAAACGCAAGAAACGTTCTCGATGAATTGACTCCATGTCCCGCTCTGAGTGAACGCTATCCAGCAGCTGCTTCTTTTCGGCTGCCAAAGCAGCCAAGACGTGTTGCGGCAGACTACCCTTCAGTCGAATCGTTACGAAATAGGAGCAGTCCGCCACCATCCAGTGCGGTAGATGGCGGCGCTTGAAGCTGATTGTGTGCACCGAACTCATTTTGAGCGTTGTCAGGCATTCATGCCGGACACGCGAATGAAAAGGATTATGGCCCGGCGCGGAGTAGAATGAAAGCGAACGGGTTGCTGTTTGCGTTCCCGCGCTTGGACTGTGGTCAGGCATTCTTGCCTGACACGAAAATAAACAGAAACGCGCGAAACAGCACAGATCAACGGCTCAACTCATTCCCGTGCGCGCCCCCCCGCACTTGGTCCCAGGTCAGGCAAGAATGCCTGACCTACGGGTCTAACGTATGTCAGGCATTCCTGCCTGACTGATGCTGATACACGGCGATTTCCTTTTGCATAAACTTCCGGGTTCGCGCCGCATCCCCGCGAGCCGCCATCAGTTCGCGATAGCCGCGCACGGTTCTGGCCACGGTCTCCTCGAAATTCCATAACGGGTGCCAATCCAGTCGCTCTTTTGCCTTGGATATATCCAACTGCAACAAGGTCGCCTCGTG
>SLAD01000350.1 GCA_007126995.1 Kiritimatiellia bacterium
CAGGTTCCAGCGCAGCACCTCGTAGATCTTCTTGTAGGGGATGTGGTCGAAGTACTCGTTCTGCGCGCGACGGCTTTCGCGCGCGTCGCTGCGCCGGGCGCGGTAGCGGATGTAGGCGCGGGCCGTGCGGGCGTGGCCTTCGTTGATAAGGGTCTCCTCCACCACGTCCTGGATGTCCTCGACGGTGGGTACGCTGTCCGCGCCGTAGGTGTCGACCAGCGCCTGTTCCACACGCGCGGCGAGATGCTCGGCCTGCGACCGGTCGGAACCGCCGACCGAGGCGGCGGCCTTGAAGACGGCGGTGACGATGCGGTCGGGGTCGAAGGGCACCACGTTGCCGTTGCGCTTCACGATCTGCCGGATGGGTCCGGTGGCTGTCTGGGTCATCGCCTTGCTCCCCTGCTCATGCCCGCGGCGCCCGTGCCTGCGGCGGCGGGCCTAGTCGCTGCTCTCCAGGAAGCCCTCGAGTTTGCGGATCCGGGTGGGATGCCGCATCTTGCGCAGCGCCTTGGCCTCGATCTGGCGGATGCGCTCGCGGGTCACGTTGAACTTGCGGCCCACCTCCTCCAGGGTGCGCGAATAGCCGTCGGACAGGCCGAAACGCAGGGTCAGCACTTCCTGCTCGCGTTCGGTCAGCGTGGTCAGCACGTCCTGCAGTCGGTCCTTGAGCAGGCTGTAGGCGGTCATGTCCGACGGATTCTCCGCGGTCTTGTCCTCGATGAAATCGCCGAAGTGCGTGTCCTCGCTGTCGCCGATCGGGCTTTGCAATGAAATCGGCTGCTGCGCGATCTTCAGAATGGCCCGCACACGCTCGACCGGCAGGCTCATGTCGTCGGCCACCTCTTCCGGAGTCGGTTCGCGGCCGAGCTCCTGCACCAACTGCTTTTGCAGACGCATCAACTTGTTGATCGTCTCGATCATGTGTACCGGGATACGAATGGTACGCGCCTGATCCGCGATTGATCGCGTGATCGCCTGCCGGATCCACCAGGTGGCATAGGTGCTGAACTTGTACCCGCGCCGATATTCGAACTTTTCAACCGCCTTCATCAGGCCCATGTTGCCTTCTTGAATCAGGTCGAGGAAAGAAAGTCCGCGGTTGGTGTATTTTTTGGCAATACTGATCACCAGTCGCAGGTTGGCCTCCACCATTTCCGACTTGGCGCGTAAGCCTTTGCGCATCCACAAGCGCAGCGTGCGATAACGCTCCTCAAATTCCGCCGCTGGCACGCGCTGGTCCTGCTCGATCTGTTTCAGTGCTTGCTTGTCCGCCTTCACCGCGGCCGCCTGCGCATTGGATTTGCGCGCAGCTTCATGTTTGCGCAGGGAATCGCTTGTTCGCCGGAAGGCTTGGTAATGCGTATCGACGGCCCCCATCAGATCCTCGACCGCTTTTTGCTTAAAGCAGAGCTTGTCATATTCCTTCGCGAGCTTCTTGCGGCTCGCATCCAGCGCTTTCTGCGCTTTCTCCGCTTGCGCCTTCGTCAGGCGGGCTTTGTTGCTGGCGGCAAATTTCTTGCCCACGTCCTCATGCAACTTGCCGATTTGTGATTCGATCCGCGGCAGGACCTTGAAATACTTGTCGCGGCTATCGACCAGCTTGTCGTTAATGACGCGGTCAAAGCGTTCCTTGCCCGACTTCAGACGTTCCACCAAATCCAAGTAAGAGGCGGTCGCGCAGCCGAATTCGTTGAACAGGTTACGCGAGTTGATCTCCGCCTCTTCGATTCGCTTGGAGATTTCGACTTCCTGTTCGCGGGTCAACAGCGGCACCTGCCCCATTTGCTTGAGGTACATGCGGACGGGATCATCCAATACGTCCATGCGCTGCGCCTGCTTGGCCCGCTCCTCTTTCTCGGCCACTTCCTTGAACTTCTCGACCTCGGACGACTCGATCACCTCGATGTCCATGCCGCGGAAAAGAATCACGATGCCGTCAAACTCATCCGAATTGACGACACTCTCGGGCATCGCCTCGTTGATATCGTCGTACGTGAGGTAGCCCTGATCGCCCGCCAAGGCGATCAGATCCTTGATCTTCTGATTGCGTTCCTCGCGGTTCACCGACAGTTGCACCACACCGGCCGAAGCGGCTTCGGCTTCGCGATCAGCGATTTGTTCCGGGGTCAATTCGCCCCCCGCCTCCGGCTTGACCGCATCGGCGACCTTCTTCGATCGCGCTTTGGCCGGTGCAGCGGATTTCTTGGCCGCCTTTTTCGGCGCAGTCTTGGCCGCTGTTGCAGTGGTCTTGGCTTTTTTCGCGGGGCTTGATTTAGGCACGGCCTTCTTTTTCGTCTTCACCGCTGCCGGGGCAGCACCCTTCCGGGCCGCTTTGGACGCACTTTTACTTGTTTTTTTCGCAACCGACTTCGCCATTGAAACTCCTGAAAAAAGACAGACCGAACCTATTATAGCAAGAGGCGCCGAGAATATTTACGAATGCCCAACTTTGTCAAGCGACCATCTGCCAACTATTTTCGCAAAAAACTGCCAGCCGCCCGGCGCGCGCTCCGGACCTTTATCCGCTACCATGACGGGATTGATCGCGGGGGCGCGTCGCGCCACACTCATGCTCAGCATGTCTCTTTAACTACGTGGATTTGAAGTATTTGCAAGAGATTACCCCGCTTTGGGTGAAAAATATAGGCTGGGGCGGTAAGATTTCTTGCGTGCAGATCGCGGATCAGCGCATACTGCCGGTTTTATTTCGGTTGGGAGCTTGTTTCGATGAAGAAGAAAGTAGCAATTGTAGGCTGGCGCGGCATGGTCGGTTCCGTGCTGATGCAGCGGATGCGCGAAGAAAACGACTTCGAGGGTCTGGATCTAACCTTTTTCTCCACCTCGCAAGCGGGCCAACCCGGCCCCGCGATAGCGAGCGGCGCGGGTCCGCTGGTGGATGCGTTCGACATCGAGGCCCTCGCGACGCACGACGCCGTGGTGACCTGCCAGGGCGGCGACTACACCAAGGAGGTGCATCCGCGCCTGCGGGCACAGGGCTGGGATGGCTACTGGATCGATGCCGCCTCGGCGCTGCGCATGGAAGACAACAGCGTGATCGTGCTGGATCCGGTCAATCGCGATGTCATCGACCGCGCCCTGGATCAAGGCATCAAGGACTTTATTGGCGGCAATTGCACCGTCAGCCTGATGTTGATGGCCGTGCATGGATTGATTCAGCAAGGTTGGGTGGAATGGATCACCGCCATGACCTACCAATCCGCCTCGGGCGCCGGCGCCGCCCAAATGAAGGAACTGGTTGTGCAAATGGCGCAAATCGGCGCCGCCGCCGGTGGCGCTGCGGCTGACGCACAGGCACCCGTACTGGAGGTGGAATCCACCGTCAGCGAATTGTTGCGTAGCGCAGACTTGCAAATCACCCAATTCGGCGCGCCGTTGGCCGCCAGCTTGATCCCGTGGATCGATCGCGCCATGGAGAATGGCCAAACGCGCGAAGAATGGAAGGGACAGGCGGAGCTGAACAAGATGCTGAGTCTGGACCCATTGTTACCGGTCGACGGCCAGTGCGTGCGCGTCGGCGCCATGCGTTGTCACAGCCAGGGGCTGACGATCAAGCTCAAGCGGGATGTGCCGTTGACAGACATCGAAGCGGCAATCCGCAAGAGCAACGACTGGGTCCGCCTCGTGCCCAACACGAAGGAAGCAACGCTGCAACAACTGACGCCGGCCGCTATCTCGGGGCAGCTCGATATCGGCATCGGTCGCCTGCGCAAGATGACGCTGGGCGACGATTACCTGACCGCCTTCACGGTCGGGGATCAACTCCTTTGGGGCGCCGCGGAGCCGGTGCGCCGGGCACTGAATATCGTGCTGGGACGATAACGCGGGCGAAGATGACGGAGCGGGTCCAGATCAACCAACTCGCCGATCATGTCGGAGTCGAAGTCACTTTGGCCGGATGGCTATTCGGGCAACGCGCGGGCGGCAAAGTC
>SLAD01000373.1 GCA_007126995.1 Kiritimatiellia bacterium
CAGTACTTGTTCGCTCAGGATATCCACGCGGCCGCCGGGATTTCCAATCCGGATGCCTTGCAGCTCGATATCGGCACCCAGTTCAGCCGGATTTGCGGCCGTTACCGTCGAGTTCCAAACCGCCACATTTTCCCAACCGGGGACGATCCCTCCGACCCAGCTTGTCGCGAGATTCAAATCGTCTGTGTTGTCGGCCTTGACCACGTCCATCTCATCGACCGGCATGTCCGCGCCCGGATCCAGCGGCCAGTCATCGGTGCGGAACGGCACGGCAGGCAATCCCACCGCGTTAAACAAGTTCACATCGTGGTATTGCGCATAGGCATATCGTACGGCCAAGGGGCTCGACACCTGCGAACTGGACACCACGACGTCATCGCCGTCGATTTCCGCATCCGCCCAGTAAAAGACGCCATCCAACCCGGCCACGGCAAAGCCAATCACCTCGTCTTCGGTCACTTCCGGACGCTCCCCGCGCACGAGTCCACCGAAGGTGTTGGTGAATGTCACACGCACCTCGCTGCCATCAATTGTGTGCGACAGATAGGAGGGTCCGTCGGCAATGACGTCCTGCCCGTACACATCCCGCAGCGCCACCAACGCAAGACGCTCACCGACCGGTCGCTTGTTGCGGGGATGGATGTCATCTTTCTCCCCGATATCCACCGACACCACCATACCGCTGTTTGGAATGGTTTCGCTGGCTCGTTCCTGCGCTTCACGAATGGGCGTCCACGATCCCGGCACGGGATCGCGCGGGCGTTGCCCATTGAAATCGTTCCAGTTGAACATCGACAATTGCACTTGGAAGAAAGGCAAATCGGGTTGTTCGAACTGGTCGCGCCAGGACTGCACCAGAATCTCCATCAACCGCTGGTATCCGTCGGTGGTATTGACTGCGCCGCCGATGCTTGCGGCATTGTTCTCCCCTTGATACCAGATGACGCCGGTCACCGCCATGTTGCGTAGCGGAGCGATATAGGAATTGTACAGCGCGCTGGCCCACCATCTCGGCGAGAACTCCGGACGGAAGTTCTTTGTCGGCATGGGCTCGTCGAACGGCTCATCGTTCTCCTCCGCCTCCGCCCGGGCCGCTTCCCAGTCAGCCAATTCCTGTTCGAACGCCTCGAGATTGTTGGTGTAATTGACCATGTAGTGAACCGTCTGGGTGGCAAAGGGATAAAAATCTTCATCGTCCAGCAGCGACGCCAACGGGACCCAGCACTCAGCGGCGGTGGCCCCCACCGGAAGGACCAACAATCCGATCGGTCGTTCCGTCTCGGCCTGCAGCTTCTGGGCGAAGTAGTATGGGACGGCCGGCGTGCGACCCGCAACCGTTTCCCAGTAATGCCAGTTCGCCACCCGCGAGCCCGAGAAATTATTGGTCTGCGGCTCAAACGACCACATGTTGTAGGGTGCGTAGTAGGCGCGGATCAGGTGGTTGAGCGGCTTATTGGTTTCGGTCTCGAACCCGATGGCCTCCTGCATCGTTGGTTGGGCCATGTTGGATTGCCCCGAGCACACCCAGACATCGCCCACCAACACATTCGTTGCCGTCTTCGTTCCGGAAGCGGCCTGAATCAACAAGGTGCGTCCCTCGACCGAAAAGGGCATCGCGTCCAGCGTCAATGCCCACTGCCCGCCCGCATCGACGACCACTGAGTTTGTCTGCCCGCCAAACGACACCGTCACCGTTTGACCCGAAATGCCTTGCCCCCAAATGGGCACCGGACGATCCGCCTGCAGAACCATGTTGTCATCGAAGACCCAACTCATCGTTAGCGCCTGAGCGCTGGGGACCACAATGCCCAAAAGAAAAAAGAACATCCAATTAACGATCTTCATAAACGATCCTCTCCATCCGGGTTAATCCACTTGAATCAAAGGATACAAGCGCTTGTATTTTGGAGCAAGCATTATATTCATATTTCCCGCTGTGCCGTAGCGGAAGCGTTGTCGGCGGCCATGAACTCGGATCACTTGTCCGACTTCGCCTCCGTCGCCACGCGTAGCTTGGCCAGGCAGTAGCGGTGATCGGCGGAGTTCACGGCCAGTTCCACTTTCAGGTAGAACGACGTCAATCCCTCCACGGCCGGCGTGAGGTCAAGGAACTGGTAGGGCAATCCCTGCAAGGACTGCGAGATGTTGTTCTGCCAGGTGTTATCAAACTGGCCGATACGCGTCCAAGCCTCCCCGTCCGGGCTCGTGTAGAAGGTCACGCGACTGGAGTTCTCAAACGCGCGCGCGGCGAATTCCACCGCCGTGGTCTTCAGCGGCGTGTCATGCTCGATGAGGTACACCACGTGGCCCGGCGTGAAATATTCCACCGGCCGCATCAACGGCATCTCCACCCGGTATAGATAGTTGGGCTCGGGGCGGTGCGGAATAACATGCACCCCCTCGACCGTATGTGCCGCTTTCCTCCAGGCGTCGCCTTCATCCGCCGTGTAGTCCACATCCAGCAGCACCGTGCGCGGTTGCACCACCCGAATGATGCGGGGCATCCCGCCTTCCGCAGCGTAGGGCGAGAAGAAGATTTCCACTTCATGACCGGGCTTGATGGCATCCGCCAGCATGTTTACTTCGTAACCGGTCAACGGACCCTGAAGCGCGACCGTGTCGAACTGGCCGGACCCTTTTTCAAATACCAACTCGTACCGGTTGCCGTTCTCCAGCTCGATCCAGCCGTTCGAAGCGCCGCCGACTATGACCGGGGGCTGAAACTTCGCGATGCGGCCCTTGTCGTAACCGTAACGCGACACGAATTCCGTAATCCGACCTTCCTCGTCCATCCGCAGACGCACTTCATCCCGGTCCCGCGGCCACTGGTCCTCCGCCAACTCCGGATGCTCCAGCACCGCCGCCTCGCGGGTGTGCGTGGCACCCCGTACCATTGGGATGCTCATGGTCGCCGCGTAGTTCATTAGCTTCAGGTCCTGTAGGTCCACGGTCATCTGCTGCCCGCGAACTCCACGGAACCGGGCGGTTAACCGTTCCGGCAAGACATGGCCCGCTGTCTCCCCGGCATCCACATGCAGTAACGACACAACCACCGCGCCGTCCGCAACGCTTACCCGGTCATCCCGCAGACCGGGATCGGCGGCGCGCAGCCGGTAGCGCCCGCCCTCCAGGTCTTCCACGATCCAGCGACGCGAAACGTCCAGCGACGGAAAGCGTAATTCCACAACCTGTTCACCGCCTTCGATGGGATCGTTCGTCAACGCGAACAGGACCCCTTCCCGGCCCAGCTTTTCGAGCGTGACAAACACCGTATCCCCGGCATCCGGCAGCGCGATGTCCACCGGATGACGTCCCAATGTTCCGTGGCCGCGCACGAGATAGCGGGCGGGCAACACTTGCGATATTTCCGGACCCAGCAGGCGTCGGGCACTGGCATACCAACCGCGATCAAACAATTCGCGCGCTTCACGATAGACCTCGTCCTTGCCGCCCAAATCACGATAGTAACGCAGCAAGCGCCGCGCCACACTGCGTTCCTGCAGCCAGAGCTGCAACGTGCGGGCGTCCTTGCGGGTCAACGTCGGCGGCTCGGTATAGCCGCTGCGACGCGGCCAGCGCGTTTCCACCGTGCGCTCGAGCAGGAATGCGGCGTCCTCCGCGCCGACGGCGTGGTACACGATCTTGAGACAGGCTTCGGTCTTGCCGACCATCGATTCGCCCAAGTCCAGTCGTGCCAGCGACGTTTGCCGGGGAGTCCAGTGATCCGGATCGGGCAAATCCACTTCACGCAGGGTCGTCACAAGCTCCATGTTTTCGGGCGTGGCGCCAAGGAACACCTCGATACGATTGACGTCGCCCGGCGAAACCCGCCCGTTCAAGGAGAGCGAGAAACCGGTCATGAACGGATCGCCTGCGTTGGTCAGACGGAATACCTCCTCCCGGTGGAACGGCGTCACGCCATCGCCTGGTGTCCAGTCGAGTTGTTCCATCGTTACGACCGGCTGGGCGTGGGGCGGCGGGGAGATGGGGTCACGGGAGAATCCGTCCACGCCACGCACAAGGCGCTCGTCGCCATCATCGGCATTAAAGAAGCACACGAACTGCGCGCCGCGCTCATAGTACATGCGCAGCACGGAGAAATCGTCCTTCAGCATGGGACGCTCCATGTTGATCGAGGCGAACTTGCCGAACGCGGGCAGGTAATCATACATGACGACATCGCGGAACTTTTTCGCCGCCTCCTCCCCGATATCGCGGTGTCCGCTGGTGGCGCCGATTTCACCGCTGCTCCAGAGCCCGTCCACCATACCGTGCTGCCCGCCGCCCCAGCGGGGATCGCCGGCGGGGTTGTCGGTCATGAAATCCGGATGGGAATAGAAATTATCGAAGGTTTGTTCCTCGACGAGATGCAGCACGCCCTGATCCACCACGGCAATATCCCGTCCCATCGAACGCATCATGCTGTCGGCGTATTCCTGCCAGGTCCGCACGGCGTCACGGTGCATCCACATGCGCTCTTCGAAGCTCAAGCCATCGGAAGGATCCAGGGTTACGCCTTCGCGCGCCGCGGCCTGAATAATTTGATCGGTGATCTCCCCGCTGGCCGGCGCGAACTCGCGGACGATGATCGGCCGGGCGGGTGTGCCCTCCAGTTTTAATTGAGCCATCATCTCCGCCGTGCCCGTCATCATTTGCTGGAACCGCATTTCCAGAAAGTGGTTCAGGTTGGGATCGCGCAGGGTGAACGCGGGGGTACTGGCCCACATGTTGGGATAGGACGTACGGAAAACGCCTTTCTCTTTGTTGAAATTGCTTTTGTCATAACGGATGTCGCTGAAGTAGCCTCCGAGACCATCCGGTCCGGTGGGTCCGGCAAACCAGCCCAGCCCGTTGAGAATCATTTCCCCCGGCATACCGGTAGCGGCGGAGAGACGCAGGCCCTGCCGGATACTGCGGCGGCCATCGAACGGGTCGCGCCCGCCATAGCTGCCGCCAAAACCCAGCGTGCCGATGGGCTCGAAATCCTCCAGATTGGCAAACCGCTCCAATAGCGCTTCATAGCGTCGCAGCCACCAGTCGTCGTCGCGCTGCCCGCGCCCGCCCCCCTCTTCGCCTTCCAGTTTTACGGACCCGGGCGGAATCAACAGGCCCATTTTCTTGAACACGTTTTCCGGCTCCGCCACATGCTCGAAGAAATTCTGCCAGGCCCAGACCGTGCCGAGACTGAACGCCCCGCCGCCTTCGTGACGGACGGTGACCTGCAATGGCTGTCCCGGACGCACAAGCGCAGCGGGCACCTCCATAAAGAAATGCGACGGCCCTGCGCCGAGTTCCTGATACGTGCGGAAGTAGACCTCCGTCCCGTTCACGGAAATCGTGTAGCCATAGGCACTGGGACGACGATCATGGATTTCCTGAAATTCGAGGATCAGCGCATTTCCGCCCTCCGGGGCCTTCACCGAAAACGACAACGCGGCGCCTTTGCTGACCAGCGTGTGAACACTGTAGTCTTCCACAAACGAACCCATCTCCGTGTTCAACGTTTCCGGGCGCACCTCGCCCGCGACCACCTCCACCGCTGCGTTTTGCGGCCCGAACAGGATATTGTCCAAATAGGCCGTCTCGTTGCCGCGCACGAGCGTCGCGCTCATCAGGATGAGGATTGAACAGGCCAGCCCCACACCTCGAGTGCGGGGACGAATCGTCCTGCCATGATTCGAGATTTTACTTCTTGAGATACGCTTCATTATCGTCTCCCGTTCTTCTCACCATTATCTTGTAGGGCCTTCGCTTGCGGAGGCCGATCCGGGCCGTGCGGTCAAATCCGGCGCGCCGCGAGCGGCGGCCCTACAAATACATATTCTGTTTGCCTACCTCGACTTCCGTTGCCGCATGACTTCTTCGAAACGGGCGGCCATGAAGGCGGCCATTTCCGGTTCTTCGTAATACAGGTTACGACTCTGCGCGATATCGTCGCGGAGGTTGTACAACTGCGCGGGTGGCGCGTCCTCCCGCATCACGTTGCCGTCAAAATCGGAATGCTCGTAACCGAACCGCTCCAGATAGAACGTACCGAACAAGCCGCCCGATCCCCGGTCCGGTAGGTACACCCAGTCACCGTGCCGCAAGGCGCGACCGCGACCCGCATAGATCATTTCCGTGCGAATCGGGATCGGGACTTCGGGGTTTAACAATAGCGGAAGCTGGTTGTAGCTGTCCGGGGCGGCGTTACGCGGCAGCGTGATGTTGGCGGCGGCGGCAAAGGTCGCAAACAAATCCTCCAGCGCCAGCAGTTGATCGCTTTGCGTATCGGCAGGGATTTTGCCGGGCCAACGGGCGATGAACGGCACGCGGTGACCGCCTTCCCAGGTATCGGTCTTCAGCCCCAGCAATTCACCCATGCTGCGGTGGCCCAGTTCCAGCGACCCCATCTCGCCATGCGGTTCGCCAAGGATATAGACGCCGCCGTTGTCGCTGGTATAGATCACCAGCGTGTTGTCGGCGAAGCCGTGTTTCTCCAGCGCGTCGAGGACCATACCGGTGGCGTAATCAAGCTGGTGCATGTAGTCGCCCAACTCACCCGCTTCGCTGGTGCCGCGAAATTCCTCGGCGATCGTGAACGGCACGTGCGGCGCGAAGAAGGACATGAACAGGAAGAACGGCGTGTCTTGCGTCTGTTCGCCCATCCACTGGTCGGCGCGTTCGGCGAGAATCAAGTCCAGCCGGTCCATGTCGCAGGCTTCGTGCGCCGCCGCCGCGCCCGTGCTGCCTCCGGAATCCCACGTGTACAGCCACTCCTGTTCCCGGTTCTCCAGCGGGATGATGGGATCTGCCGGATCATGCTGGTAGATGTGTTCGTTTTCCAGAAAAACGAACGGCGGCTGGGCATGGCTGTTGGCCATGCCGAAGAAGTAGTCGAAGCCAATCCAGTTGGGACCCTTGGCCCACCGGCCGTTCCAGTCGTGTTCCCCCTCCACATCGTGTTCGCGCACAAAACCAAGATGCCATTTTCCAAACATGGCGGTGTTGTAGCCGTTGTCCTTCAGCACCTGCGGCAGCATGATCTCGTTTTCGATGAAGTAGGTGCCCTGCGGACGCTCCGCTCGCCAGTAGCCGCGACCGGTGAGGATGCCGTAACGGGTGGGCTGGCAGACGGCCGAGCCGGAATGGGCGTCGCTAAAGATGACGCCTTCACGCGCCAACTGGTCCATACGCGGCGTCTGGAGTTTGGTGGCACCCATAAAGCTGGCGTCGCCGTAGCCCTGGTCGTCGGCCAGCATCAGGACGATGTTAGGTCGGGGCGTGCCCGGACGGTTACGCTGGGCGTCCGCGTCCGGGGTTGTCAGGGCAAAAGCCGTGGCTGCCGCGGCCAACCCGAAGGTTTGTTTGGATTTTTTGAATAGGGTCATGGTTCGCTCCTCTTCGTCTATGAATTACTCCCACCGCTCTGCCGGCCACAGGCGGGCTTTGGCTTCTTCGCTTAAAAGCTCGTAGAATTCGTGCAGCGCTTGCTGATTACGCTTTTCGCGCTCCGTGTGCCATTGCGCGTGGTTGGACCGTAGGTAGGCATCCCACATGGCTTCCAGTTCCTCGCGCAGCTCCGCTTCCGACTCAAACAAATTGGTGGACTGCGACACATCCCAGACCAGGTTATAGAGCTGCCCCGGCGGGGCGTCGGGCCTGAGCTGATTGTCTTCGTCATAATCGCTGTTGGTGAAACCAAGGCGTCTGGACGGCGCGCCGGGCGACGCCAATCCTCCTGCGCCCTGATGCGGCAGGAAGACCCAGTCACCGACGCGTACCCCCATGTCGCGCCCCTTGTACTCCATGCCGCGCCGGATCGGCGAAGTGTCGGCAGGATCGGTCCACATCGGCAGTATGTTTAAACCGTCCGTGCCCGCGCCTGCGGGCATGTCGACACCGGCCACCGCCATGAAGGTATCGTATAAGTCCGTCAACGAAATCAGATGGTCGCTGACCGCCCCCTCGGGAATGCGCCCTAGCCAGCGCGCCAGAAACGGTACGCGGTGCCCGCCTTCCCATGTCTGGGTTTTTCCCCCCAGAAAGGGTCCATTGGAGCGGAATCCAAGATTCTGCGCATCCGCATAATTCATGGCCCCATTGTCACTGGAAAAAATCACCAACGTATTGTCCGCAAAACCGTAAGCGTCCAATGCGTCAAGAATCATCCCCACGGCGTGGTCGAGTTGTTGACAGTAGTCGGCGTGGCGCACCGCATTGTTGTTGCTGCGTCCCAACCGCTTCGCCAGCGGGCTCGATCCGCGAAATTCCTCCGCCACCGCCAAGGGCACGTGCGGGGCGAAGAAGGGCACATACAGGAAAAAGGGTTGGTCAGGATCGCGTTCGGCAATCCAGCGATTGGCCCGTTCGGCCAATTCCAGATCCAGGCGAGCCATCTCCAGCGCGTCATGCGCGGCCTGCGCCCCGACACTCACGCCCCAGCGGGGCAGGTCCGGCCGCACCTGTATCCCGCGTTCCGCCGCTTCCGCGTGGGTGATGATTTCCATCGGGTCTGTCGGATCGTGTTTGTATACGCCGTCATTCTCGATCCACACATACGGTGGTTGCGCGTGACTATTGACCATTCCAAACCAGTAATCGAAACCCGCCCAGTTGGGGCCATGGGTCAAGGGCTCGTTCCAATTCACGCGATCGCCGCGCGCTTCCGCCCAGCCATGCCCCAAATGCCACTTGCCAAACATCGCCGTGGCGTAGCCAGCCTCTTGTAACACGCGAGGAAGAAGCACTTCGTTTTCACGGAAATAGGTGCCGGCCTGAATGCGGCCCCAGCGACTCCGCCAATAGCCCCGCCCGGAAAGAATCGCGTAACGCGTCGGCTGACAAACCGCAGAGGGCGAATGGGCATCGGTAAAGCGGATCCCCTCCTCCGCCAAGCGGTCAATGTGCGGCGTCAAGACGTCGTGCGTGCCATAGGAACTGACGTTCCCCACCCCCATATCGTCGGCCATCATGAAGACAATATTTGGCCTGCGGTCTTCCGCCCCCAACCCGTCTGAGACCCACAAGGTCACCAACAGTCCAAACAGACAAAACCTCGCCGAACATACCATCAACATATCTCTCATGGCTCTCCTCTCACACCTGGCGCAACGCTGTCTAATCGAACCGTCATGCCCGCATCCTGCCCCACACAAAAAGCAGCGTCAATATAAAAATACAAGCGCTTGCAGTTCTTGCGCCGCACCTCATGCTCCATATGGTGATGATTGCGATCATAGGGATCTCTTCATTTTGACTGGTTCTGTCGCAGAATTTCCCGGAGTCGCGCATCGAGGAACGCGACAATCTCCGGATATTGATGGTATAGATTCGTGGTTTGTGCGAGGTTCTCGCGGATATTGTAAAGCTGGCCGGGTGGCGCATCGGGGCGAAGTGTTTTGCCGTCGAAATCACTGTTCTCGTAACCCATCTGTTCCATGTAGAATGTTCCAAACAAGCCGCCGGGCCCTTGAAACGGCAGATAGACCCAGTCGCCGTGACGCAGGGCTTTTCCGCGTCCGTCATAGATCATCTCATTGCGGATCGACACCGGCAAGCCGGGCTGTTCCCACAATGGCCATTGGTTCAGGCCGTCCGGCGCGGCGTGACGCGGCAGGGTCACCCCTGATGCGGCAGCGAAGGTGGGGAGAAGATCTGTAAGGGATAGCAAATGATCGGAGCGGCTACCCGCCGGGATGCGGTCCGGCCAGCGGGCAATGAACGGAACCCGGTGACCGCCTTCCCATGCGTCGCCTTTCAATCCCAGGATCGGCCCCATGCTGTGATGACCGGCATCCATGGCCGATTGAATATAGCAGCCACCGTTATCGCTGGTGAAGACGACCAGGGTATTTTCCGTGAGACCGAGTTCGTCCAACCCGGCGAGTACAATCCCGACCGCATAATCCAGTTGCTGGATAAAATCGCCCAGCAATCCCGCTTCGCTGGTTCCCTTGAATTCCTCCGATGGCATCAACGGCACGTGCGGGGCAAAGAAGGGCAGATACAGGAAGAACGGGCTCTCCTGTTCGCGTATCCAGTCCGAAGCGCGCCGGGCGATTTCCAAATCGAGTCGCGTCACGTCATAGGCCGCATGCGCGGCGGCGGCGCCGTGGCTCGACCCCTGCCCTCCGGCGTAGGGCCAGTAGTCCGGATTCTTGCGTGTGATGATCAAAGGATCGGCGGGATCGCCTCTATACACGCGGTCGTTTTCAACGAAGACAAACGGTGGCCATTCGTGACCGCTGGCCTGCGCGAAGGAATAGTCGAACCCGGCTTGATTGGGGCCGTGCGAGATCGGGGCGTCCCACATGCCTTCCGGCCATTGCCGATCCAATCCCCAACCGAGGTGCCACTTGCCGAATATCGCTGTGGCGTAGCCCTGTTCGCGCAGGACTTCGGGCATGAGGATTTCATCGCCCTGAAAATAGAATCCGTTGCCCGTGCGGGTGGCGCGCCAGTAGTTGCGACCGGTCAAGACCGCATACCGCGTCGGCTGACAAACGGCCGATGGCGAATGGGCATCCGTGAAACACAGCCCCTCGGCGGCCAGACGATCGATATTCGGGGTGCGGATCTTGGTGGCCCCCATAAAGCCCACATCTCCGTACCCGAGGTCGTCCGCCAGCATCAGCACGATATTCGGACGCTCACCCGCCTGCGCCCCGGTCCTTACCGTCAACACCGCGAGAGCCAATGCCAGTGGCATCGCGAAGCGGCCGAACCAACCGCCCCAGTACGGCGCACATAGACGGCAAAGCCTGCTTAACCGAATCTTCATAATCCCATCCTGCCTTGAGAACGCAGTTAGGTCAACCAAAAATACAAGCGCTTGTCTATTCTGTTTTCACATGCTGTGGCGGAGAGGGGAGACATGGATTTACGCTCCCACCCCAGTTGATCCGGCCGCCAAGCTCCGATGGTTGCTTCCCGACGAACGCTGACCCAAAAGACTGGCTAACGTTTTAAACGTTGACACGTCGAACGTTCTAAGCGTTAATAAGCGCATTATGAACAGTCTGCAAGTAAATCAAGCGCTCTCAGTTGGCGATATCGAAACTCCAGGGGTGCTCCCGAAACTCGACGTTCTGCGTCATCAGTCCGTCGTTTTTGATATGGATTTCGGGCTGCGTGAATTACCACGCGAGCCTGGACTGCTATTGATCCGAGGTGCCCGGCAGTACGGCAAGAGCACATGGTTGCAGCAGCAAATACGGGCAACCATTTCCACGTTCGGCCCCGGTTCCGCTTTTTACGTCAATGGAGACGAGCTGCGCAACCAAGAGGAACTGGAAAACAGCCTGAAGCTTCTGGCTGGGCTTTTTTCACCAAAGGCTGCTATTCGCCGGATATTCATCGATGAGATCACCGCCGTGAAATCATGGGAACAAGCGCTAAAGCGATTGCTGGACCGCAACGAACTCCCCGGCATACTGCTGGTGACCACGGGCTCAAAAGCAAGCGACTTGCGGCACGGGTCCGAACGTCTGCCGGGACGAAAGGGGAAACTGGACAGGACGCAGTACCTCTTTACCCCCCTGTCGTTCAAGGCGTTTGAATCAACTTGCAAAGGGAGACTCGCGGAGGAAGACCTCCTGCCCGCCTATTTGATTTCGGGCGGTTCGCCCCCCGCCACCCTCTCTCTTTTGGATACGGGGACCGTCGCTCCCTATGTTGTGGAGATTGTGCGGGACTGGATCTACGGCGAATTCTCCGCTACCGGGCGATCCCGCGAGCTGCTGCTGGGCGTCCTGCAGTGCCTGTATCGCTTTGGTGGAACACCCACAGGGTACGCCAAAGTGGCGAGGGAAGCCGGCATGGCAAACAACAGCGTCGCATCAGGGTATTTCGATCAACTCGGCGACCTTCTGTGCGTTACTCCGGCCACCGCCTGGGATGCATCCGCACGGCGGCCCAATCGTCGTCGTCCTTGCAAGTTCCATTTCATCAATATGTTGGCGGCAATCGCCTGGCACCCGGCGCATATTCGGCGACCGAACGACTTTCTGGCACTTCCGGCATCGGAGCAAGGGATTCTACTGGAATGGGCTGTTGCCCAGGAGTGCTGGCGCAAAGCTGCCTTGAGCGGAGCGGACATTCCGGATCAAATGAGCTTCTGGCAATCCGATCGCCACGAACTGGATTTTGTTCTATCGCCGAACCTTTTTGTGGAAGTCAAACGCGGGCGAACCGGTCCCCTTGATTTCGGATGGTTTGCACAAACGTTCCCCGGCGGACGGCTGACGGTGATCAGCCCTTCACGCTTCGAAACAGACCACATCCAGGGAATAACGCTTCGGGATTTTCTACTGATGTGACCCAAACGATATCAGCATATCAGTCGTCGACTGCCACCTCCGTGGCCACCCGCAACTTGGCCAGACAATAGCGGCCATCGGCCTCGTGTGCGCCCAGTTCGAGCTTCAAGTAGAACGCGGTCTGACCGGCGACATGATCGGTGAGATCGATGAATTGCCAGGGCAAATCCTGCAGCACTTGCGAGATGTTGTTCTGCCAGGTGTTGTCGAACTGACCGGCGCGTTGCCATGTGATTCCGTCCGGACTGACATGGAACGTCACGCGACTGCTATACTCGAATGCGCGCGCGGCGAACTCAACCGCCGTGATCCCGAACGGGCGGTCCTGCTCAAAGCGGTATATGACGTACCCCGGCTCAAAGTCCACCACCGGGCGCATGAGGTTCATGACGATCTTGTACAAGTAATTCGGCTCCGGCCGGTGCGGCACCACATCCACACCCTGAACACGCCACGCCTGCTTCCTCCATTCCCCTTCCGGCAAGGCCGTAAAATCCTGCTCCAACAATACGCGGCGCTGCTGCCGGATGCGCGTGATCCGCGGCACGGACTCCTCGTTCACCGGCGGATGATAGTCCAGCTCGATGTCCATGCCGGGACGCAATCCGTGCGGTAAGGCGCGCAGCTCATAATTCAGGACGGTACCCTGCATGGCGACAGTATCGAATTGCGTGCCATGCGTCTTGCCAAAATCCAATTCGTATCGATGTCCGTTGTCCAATTCCACGATTCCATTGGAGAAATGCTCCAGCGGTGCAGGCGCAATAAACCGGCGGATGCGGCCGCGATCCAACCCGTAATTCGCCTGCACGGCCACGACTTCACCGGCGTCATTGAGGGTGACGTCTACGCGGTCCATCGGCTGCGGCGGCTCGCTTCGCGCCGGTTCGGATGGCGGCGCACGACGGCGGCGACGCGTGTGCGCCACGTCGTCCGCCAGCGGCAAGGTGATGAATTCATTGTAATCCATCAACGCGACGTCCTGCATGTCCATGTGCACGCGCCCGTCCTCCGTGCGCAGATATCGACCACTCAATCGGGAAGGCGGCGCGATGTCCGGAATAATGCGCGGGCGCGCGATGACATCAAAATACGACGATCCTGACGGCGCGATGTCAACGTCCTGAACGATCCGGTAACGTCCATTCGCTTGCTCCTCGACTCGCCAACCCGCGCGTGTGTTCCATTCCGGGAACGAAATGCGCACCGCCAATTCCTCAGCGCCTAATGATCGCACCGAAAACTCCGCCCCCTCTGCGTTCAACTCATGTAGCGTTACCGCCACGGCTTCGTCGTGTTCCATGTGTACGTCAACCGGATGCCGTCCCAAGCGGCCATGACCACGCACGCGGTATCGCGCGGGAAGCAGTTGCGAGATTTCGCCGCTCAGCAATTCATACGCGCGCGGATACCAACCGGACCGGACCCATGCCGCAGCTTGCAGATACACATCATCCTCTCCGCCCAGCGCCCGGTACTGTTCCAACCAACGTTCCGCCATGGCGCGCTGTTGTACCCACAACTGCAGTGTGCGTTCCTCGCGATGCGTGAAACGTTGTCCGGCGAGATGCCCGCTTAACCAAGGCCACTGACTGCCGACCTGCAGACTCAACACGATCACGGCATCCGGTGCCGGCCCGGCATGAAACTGCAAAGCCACATACCATTCATCCCGTCCCATCA
>SLAD01000086.1 GCA_007126995.1 Kiritimatiellia bacterium
GGATTCTGAATCGAAAGGCGGATGGGTAAATCATATTTCTTGGCGAACGCCCAGTCGCGGGTGTCATGGGCCGGGACAGCCATGACGGCGCCGGCGCCGTATTCCACCAGTACGTAGTCCCCAATCCATAAGGGGATCTTTTGCTGATTGTAGGGATTCACGACGTAGCGACCGGTGAACACGCCGTTCTTCTCGCCCTCCGCCGTTCGCTCGATCGAACTGAGCCGCCCAGCCGTCTCCACGAATTTCAGCACGGCCTCCTCTTCGGGTAACCCGCGCACCATTTCGGCCAATCCCGGATACTCAGGGGCCAGCACCATGTAGGTGCAGCCGTAAATCGTGTCGACGCGCGTGGTAAAGCAGGGCACCTCGGGTTGCGGATCCGTGTGGCCATCTGCGCGGGGCACCAAGGGGAAATTGACGCGGGCACCTTCGCTGCGGCCAATCCAATTCTCTTGCATAGATTTGACGCGCTCCGGCCAACCGTCGAGCTGATCCAAATCATCCAGCAGTCGCTGCGCGTAATCCGTGATCTTGAAAAACCACTGCGAGAGCATCTTCTTCTCCACCTTGGCTCCGGAACGTTCGGCGGTGCCGTCGGGCAGGACCTGCTCATTCGCAAGAACGGTTTGATCAACCGGATCCCAGTTGACGGCCGCCTCCTTTTTATAGGCCAGCCCTTTCTCGTACAGCTTCAGGAAGAGCCACTGTGTCCAGCGATAGTAGTCCGGCTCGCAGGAAGTGACCTCGCGCTCCCAGTCATAACAACAGCCCCAGGCGCGTAGTTGCTGCTTCATCACGGCAATATTATTGAGTGTGCTCTCGCGCGGTGGTGTGCCCGTTTTGATGGCGGCATTTTCGGCGGGCAGGCCGAATGCGTCCCAGCCCATCGGGGTGAGCACGCGCCAGCCTTGCATCTTTTTGTAGCGAGCGACCGCGTCGCCAATGATGTAGTTTCTGCCATGCCCCACGTGCAGTGTGCCGGACGGGTAGGGGAACATCATCAGGCAGTAGTATTTACGTTCCGCCGAGGAAACATCCGTATGGAACAGGCCTTCGGACTCCCAATAGTCCTGCCACTTCGCTTCGATTTCCGTAAAAGGGTATTGCTCTTTCATGTCGCCCCATCCATTTCAGTTAAAAGGAAGGGGCACGATAGCAAATTCGCAACAAATGGGAACTACCGAATCCGGTTCGACCTTTAGGAGCAGCCCATCGAATTGCCGCAATTGAAGCAGCGATAGCAGGCGCCGTTCCGCACGGTGATCGATCCGCAGGTATCACAAATCGGCGCGTCTTCCATGAAGTGGGTAAACTGGTCGTCCAGCTTCTTCAATGCTTCGCGCTGTGTGGCGGTTTGTGCTTTCGAGGCCACGTCGGTCACGCTGGGCAAGGTATCCTCATCGTCATCGGTCGCCGCAGCGGTGTCCGCGTGGAAGCCCTTTACGAACGTCAACCCAAGCCAACGGAAGATATAGTCCATCAGCGATTTGGCGATGGGGATGTCCGGATTCTTGGTGAAGCCGCTGGGCTCAAAGCGCGTGTGCATGAACTTGTTGGCCAGCGTTTGGACATCGACACCATACTGCAGGCAGATGGAAATAGCGGTGCCGAAAGCGTCCATCACGCCGCCGATCGTGCTGCCTTCCTTCGCCATGGTGATGAACAATTCCCCGGGGCTGCCGTCTTCATAGAGGCCGACGGTCAAATAGCCTTCGTGCCCACCAATCTCGAATTTGTGCGTGATCGAGTTGCGCGTATTCGGAAGACGGCGACGCAGCGGATGCGCTTTGGTCCCGTTCGTGCTGGTTTTGACTGGTTCAGCTTTCTTCTCCTCTTTGCCGGTGCTGACAGGTTGGCTGCGCTTGCAGCCGTCACGGTATATTGCCAAGGCCTTGAGTCCACGGCGCCAGCCTTCGATATAGGTGTCCATGATCTCTTCTGTGGTGGCGTGCTCGGGCATGTTCACGGTCTTGCTGATCGCACCCGACAGGAAGGGTTGGACCGCCGCCATCATCTTGACGTGGGCCAGATAAGGGATGAAGCGCTTGCCGTTGCGCGGCTTGAAGGCGCAATCAAAGACGGTGAGGTGCTCGGGACGCAACGCCGGTGCGCCTTCAATGGTGTCGTTCTCGTCGATGTACTCGATGATCTTATCGACCTGCTCTTCCGTATACTCCAAGCGCGTGAGCGCCTGGCGAACGGTCTTGTTGACGATCTTGAGCATGCCGCCGCCGGCGAGCAACTTGTATTTCACCAAGGCGATATCGGGTTCCACGCCGGTGGTGTCGCAATCCATCATAAAACCGATCGTGCCGGTCGGAGCCAGCACGGTGACTTGTGCATTGCGGTATCCGAAGCGGCGTCCCAGCTCGACGGCTTCATCGCCGCAAGCATGCGCGGCTTCCACCAGATAGCCGGGGGCGCTCTTTTCAATCTGCTTAATCGCGTCGCGATGCATTTCCAGCACCTCGCCCATGGGTTCGCGGTTCTCGGCATAGCCCTCGAAGGGACCGTTCTGCGCGGCCAAGCGCGCCGATTGACTGTAGGCCTCCAAATGCATGATGGCGGTAATCGCCGCTGCAATGCCGCGGCCTTCATCACTGTCATAAGGCAGGCCGTACGACATCAGGAGTGAGCCCAGATTGGCGTAGCCCAGCCCGAGGGTGCGGTACACGTGACTGCGCTCGGCGATGGCTTCGGTCGTGTAGCTGGCGTGATCGACTTCGATTTCCTGCGCCGTAATATAAATGTCCACGGCGGCTTTGAAGCGCTCCACATCAAAGCGACCCTCCTTGTCGATGAACTTCATCAGGTTGAGGGACGCCAGATTGCAGGCGGTGTTGTCGAGGAACATGTACTCGCTGCAAGGATTGGACGAGTTGATCGGGGCACTGTTGCTGCAGGTGTGCCAGCGCTGGATGGTGTCCTCGTATTGCATGCCCGGGTCCCCGCAAACCCACGTGCCCTCCGCCATCCATTTGAGCAGGTCACGCGCCTTGTAGGTCGGCCCCTCTTTTTCGGGGTCCGTGACATAGTGGGTGGTCCAGTCCTGATCATCGATCGCGGCTTGCATGAACGCGTCGGTCACGCGCACGCTGAGGTTTTCGTTCTGGAAGCAGATGGAGCCATACGCTTCGCCGTTAAAGTCGCCATCGTAGCCGGCCTCGATCAACGCCCAGGCCTTCTTCTCTTCATTGGCCTTGGCTTGCACAAACTCTTTGATGTCGGGATGCCAGTCCTTGAGGGTATTCATTTTGGCGGCGCGCCGCGTTTTGCCGCCCGACTTCACTACGCTGGCGATGGAGTCGTATACCTTCAGGAACGACAACGGGCCACTGGGACGACCGCCGCCGCTGAGTTTTTCCTTAGAGCTGCGGATGGTGGACAGGTCGGTGCCGGTACCGCTGCCGAACTTGAAGAGCATCGCCTCGCTGTGCGCCAGCTCCATAATTCCTTCCATCGTGTCTTCGACCGATTGAATGAAACAGGCCGAACACTGCGGGTATTCATACTGCGTGGATGCGCGTTCGACACGGCGGGTTTTGGGGTTGTAGAAATAGGTGCCTGAGCCGCTGTCTTTCCCGACGTTATAAATGTGATGCAGTCCGCAGTTGAACCAGACGGGGGAATTGAATGCACCGTATTGATGCAGGCAGAGCGTGGCGAGCTCGTCATAGAAAATCTCGGCGTCGTCCGCCGAAGCGAAATAGTTGTCCTCAATGCCCCAATCCGTGATGGTGCGGGCCACGCGATGAATCAATTGCCGGACAGAATATTCGCGTTCGCCGGTATTGATCTCGCCATAGAAATACTTGGAGGCCACCACGTTGGTCGCCAAGACGGACCAGAACTTGGGCACCTCAACGTTTTCCTGCTCGAAAATGATTTGCCCCTTGTCATCCGTAATGCCCGCCGTGCGCAGTTCCC
>SLAD01000387.1 GCA_007126995.1 Kiritimatiellia bacterium
GAAGACGGCGTTCCCAACCTCCTGGAGTATGCATTGGGCGGCGATCCGCATCAGCCTCATACGGCGGCGCGCGCGCAACCGGGCTGGATCGAGATCGGGGACGAGACCTATTGGACCGTGCGGATTGACCGTAACCCGGACGCCGATGACATTATCTTTCTGATCGAAACGAGCGTCGATCTGAACGATTGGCTTTACGGCTCGGCGCACGTCGTGGTGCTGGAGGACGAGCCGGAGTATATCCGGGTGCGCGGCACGGCGCCGCTGTCGTCCGACACCCTGCGCTTTATCCGCTACGGGGTCGTACCGCCGACAGAATGATCTATATTTGCTATAAAGGTTTAGCGTGAATTCTTCATTACGTGCCGCTCTTAGAAAATTGTGCTGCAGCTCCATCGCCGGACTGTTGCTGGCGGGGTTTGCCGAGGCGGGTACGCTGTGGTACGTCAGCCCGGATGGTGACAATGACAACGACGGAACCCTGGAGGCGCCTTTTCAAACGATACACCAAGCGGTAACGATGGCCCAACCAGGGGACGAGGTGGTGTTGCGGGCCGGTACGTATAGGGGAGTTCTTCAGCCCGTGCGAAGCGGTACGGCGGAAAATCCCATCGTCTTCCGCGCCTACGGGAGTGACGATGACCCGGAAGAGGTCTGGATCAGTGCATTCGAGCCCATCACGCCGGGATCCTTCTTCTTTGGGGAATGGAGTTTGCATGATGGGGGCCCTATCTGGAAGATCACCATCCCGACAGGCTGGGGATTTTCAATCGGCGGAAATCTTTTCATGGTCGATGGCGAAATGTTGCGACCCGCGCGTTGGCCGAACGCCAGCGCGCCGATCGACTTTGACCGGCGCGGGATGAGCGAAGCGCAGGCCGGCACACTGGATCTGGACTCCAAAGGGGGCCAAGCGCCCTACATGGGCAATAATTTTTATTCCGCTACCTACACGGATGTGGCGTTGGAGGAATTCCCGGTCGATGCCTGGGCCGGGGCGCTTGTCGACATCTGCGCGGGACACAATTGGTGGCAGAAAACGGGCGTGGTGACCGGCAACACCAATGAGGTGCTGCATTTCCGCTTTCCGTTCAGCGACGACTGGAACCATGCGCTGGAAACGCCAAAACACATGGATCGTTATGCGTTATGGGGCCACTTGACCGCTTTAACCGATCCCGGCGAATTCTTTTTTGACGTCAACGGGGTAAGCGGTCCGTCGCGAACGCTCTATGTGCGCCTGCCGGACGACAGCTCCCCCATCGGGCGCGATGTAGAGATGCTGCGCCGTGCGCGCTCCATCGATAACCAACAAGCCGGGGGCCACTCCCATCTCATTTTCAGGAACCTCTCCGTCCTCGGTTCCGTGTTGGTCTGGGACCAAGCGACGCATAATTACTTCGAAGGCGTCGAGGTATTTTATGGGGGCGCAAACCGCAATAATCTGGTCCCCGGAAACCAGACGGCGGTCGCTTTACACGGCGATCACCACCGTTTTGTAAGCGGACAGGTTTCCTACACGGGCGGGCGCGGAATCCATCCACTGGGCAGGCATATCACCGTAGAAAACACGGTGATCAACGATACGGTTATACACGCGTTGACCCTGTCGTCTGCAGACGAAGGGATCTTCCGGCGGAACAGTCTTTTCCGTTCCGCCAACACGCTGGTGGATATGGGGACGCGTAATTCCCTCATCGAACTGAACCATGGCTCGCATGGCGGCATGCGGATCACCGATGTGGCGCTGTTCAATACATGGGATGGCGGGGACCTGGAAGGGACGGAAGTGCGCTACAACTGGCTGCACAGCAACTTGGCACCGCGACGCAACGATTTGTCCTGGTGGGGAGGCCAGGGCATACGACTGGATTCGGGGCACGCGCCGAACGGAGTCTGGAACGTGCGCATTCATCACAATGTGATATGGGACATCACGACCGAAAGCGGGATCACGATTTGGCGTTTGCAGGAGAGCATGCCGGGGTATGGCGACCTACAGAGCTACGTATATCAAAACACCATGGACCGGTCACTGGTGATCGGGGGAAGCGGCGATGCAACCGGCATCCATTACGCGCGCAATATTGCCGAGGCCTTTAATCCGGCGGGGTCCGGCCAATTGGATGGCGCGATCGTGGAAGACAATCTATTCCAAAGCAGCACGGTGGATGGGAATCTGCGGGGCGATCCGCTGTTCGTGTCCCCGCGCAACCGGAATTACACCCTGCAGGAGGAATCCCCGGCGTATGACTACGGCACCCCCATTGAGGGGGTTACCGAACCGGGGGATTACGCCTATCTGGGAGCCTACAACCCGGCCGCTCCGCCATGGCGGCCCGGCGCCCGGATTCGCGCCCGCGATCTAGCCCGGCTGCAAGCCGAGTGGGTCACCGATTCCACCGGCGAACGTTACGCGCGGGTCTGGGGAGGGCCGACCGGCCGCACGTTTCCCGATGGCTTCCGCATTCGCATAGATGATGTGCCATACACCAATATGGTCGTGCGGGTTGATCTCAACAACCGCGCGGTGGAAGCGCTGTTCGTTCTCGATCCCGGCGCCCTTAGCGGGGAGCTTTCGTTCGAGGTGGCCTTCGAGGATGGCGAATGGGTCACCCCTGCGGCATCGACCATTACCCTTACGCCCCCGTCGATTACCGCTGTTGTGCCGGATGAAACCCCGGCACAGGGCGGCACCCCACACACGTTGTCCGGTACGGGCTTTGTGGGGATGCCGGGAGTACGGATTCCCCTGCGCCTTGCCGGTCTGATGACCGGCGATCTGGATGAAAATGCCATCCCCTGGGTGGCGGACACGCGCACATGGCAGGCGTTGGGCATGTCCGAAGACGGAGCGTGCCTGCGCTTCTTCGAGTCCGACGGCGTCACCCCGCTGCGTTTCCACATCGAACACGGATTGGGCCAAAGCAACACCTTGTTCTGGCTGGCGCGGGATGCGGGGGCGCATGAATCCTTCGCCAGCTTGGAGGATCGTTCGCACCTGTTCGTGTCGTGGGGGGATGCGCTGCGGGGTTCCGCAGATGATCCGCAGGTGCCCTCCGACTCGTATCCATTATGGGCATCTCCCGACCGGTTGCTCCACCTGCGGGCCAACGTCCTCGCGGAGACACTGCAGGACCATGATCCCGTCGGGGCATGGCCGGATCGATCCCCTCACGAGCGGCCGGTTGTGCAATCCGCCCCCGCCGCGCGGCCGCTCTATCAATCCGGCTCCATGGGCGGACTCCCTGCCCTTTTTTTCGACGGGGTGGACGATCACTTGGATGTCAACGGCGCGGACGGACTGGGAACGGGGCCGTACCACAGTTTCGTCGTCTATCGCAATCCCGATCCCGGCGAGGTCAAATGGCAACGCCTGTTCAGCGCACGGCTGCATTCGGGGATGCTGGACTACGTGGACGGTATGTTTGACATCCCGCCCAATGATGGATCGGGCACGCTTTTGACGAACATCACACCGCAATTGAATATCCGCAGTTCCGCAAACACAGCGACGTCGCGCGCCAACTTCCGGATAGGCCGCCGGTCACTGGCTACCGCTGAACCTTTCCGGGGAGAGATAGCAGAAATACTTATTTTCAACCGGGCACTTAGCCAGGAAGAGCGGGCTCAGATGAGGACGGGGTTGGACCGTAAATACGGGATCGTCCCGCGCCCCCAAGGGCTGCTGGATGAAGAAGAGGCTGTTGATCCGCTGGTCGTGTGGGTCGACGGGCAGCAGGCCTCCAATGTGCGACTGGTTTCCGCAGACCTGATTGAGTTCGATGCCCCGCCCTACCTCGGAGAGGAACCGCTTCCGCTTACGGTGGATGTGGTCGTCTCTTCAGCGGGGCTACCGGATCTGGTGTTCAGCAATGCCTTTACCTATTACTCTAACACGGCCTCCATTGAGTTGTCGGATTTGGAAA
>SLAD01000006.1 GCA_007126995.1 Kiritimatiellia bacterium
CCTAGAGTCAATGCGTTATCAATGGGCTGCAAATTCACTGAGTTATTTTCGATCAAGGCATGCAACGTTAAGGCGTTGCCGCTCAAGTTGAACGCCGCTGCCCCGGCATTAAATACGATGCTAGCAAAATCGCTGTCTTCATCATGATCCACATCAGGACTGGTATCCTGGCTACCCGCAAAACGCATAACGCTGGTTATGCCGGGACCGGGTGCTTGCCCGCCAACCCAGTTGCCATCGGTCGTTGTCTTACTATCAGCCGCCGATCCGTTCCACGTCGTATCTGTCGGTGCCGGAGGCGGATAATCAGTGATGGTAATATCGTCGACGTTCCAGCGCTTAGTGCCATCACCTGCAGTCTGGCGAATTCGGATGCGTACGTTTCCAGCTACGTTTATGGTCTCACTGAATAGGGTCAGCGTGTTCACACCGGCAAGACTCACCGTACCACCCGCTTGCGTCCAACTTCCGCCCCCATTCGTGCTATACTCGACTACGAACGATGGCGATGTCCCCGTACGATCGCCGGAAAAGTTTGAGCGCGCATAATATAGCGAAATGGTGCCAAGGCCGTTAGCCTTGTCTTGAATCATGGTGATGGACCCGAACACGCTACCGTCTCGGCGCAGTCGAGCCGCACGTGCTCCATTCTTAATGTCACCAGCTGCAGTACCTATCAACGCCTGTGGCCCAATCGACCAATTTAAGCCACTCAAATTGACCGTTGAAGCCGCATAACCCCCATCCGTCTCCCCGCTTCCCTCAAAATCCACCACATACTGCGCCTGCGCGGCGGATGAGATCAAAGCGACCAAAACAAGGGCTGACCAGCGGACCATCACCGGGAGCAGCTCACCGGGACGGTTCGCCCTACCGATTCCATCATCCAATGGCAGGGCGAGGCGTCTCGCCGAGCCGGAAAGGCATCTTGTGAGAGTTTCCAATGATTGATGCCACCGACAAAAGTCTCGCGCAGCCTCTCGGCGTCGCAGAGCTCCACCCTCCAGGGCTGGGTTCTGGCATGGGTATGGAGGGGCGAGCTCTGCGAGCCCACCGGCAGCGGACCGAAGTCGAGTTTCCAATGATTGGAAAATCGCCCCAAAATTTTTCCAACGATTGGAAAAAGTGGCCCGTTTTTTTCCAATGATTGGAAAAACGGCCGAAAAAAGTTCCAACGATTGGAAAACACCCCTCGAAAGTCTTCCAACGATTGGAAAACGCGCGCGCCCTCTTTTGATTCGCTCCTTGCTAATGCTCATGCCCTATCCGAATAGAAAAATCACCGGTTCATACACAACATGACACAGGACCATTAGCCCTCTGCCACGGGTGTGTTAGAATCGGATTAAACCGCTCTACCGAGCGACAATTTCGGATAGCAATATTTGTGCCACGACGGGTGCGCGACTCGAGCAGAGAACGCAACTTACTCGCAATCAGTGGATTAGATCGACCGGTTGAGCGATCGAGTCGGTCAAGTTAGAGGGACAGACACCGCAAGCGGCCGACGTTTTTGTCGGATACGGTGCGATTGATGCAAGAATTGTAACTTCGGGTTACGGCGGGGCGAGCGTTGACCTGAGCCTTGAGCTTTCTCGCATAGGCCCTACTCTTTCGGGCGAGGCAAAGAGACTCGCCACACTAGCTATTAAATTAATGCCGTAGCCGCCGTCGTTAGACGGTGGATGACCTTACCGAGCGAACAGGAATCCACGTCCTAACCCGCCGTAGGCAGGCAGACAGGCAGGCAGGCCGCGGCTACGGCATTATCCTTTTGTAGCTGCCGCCGTTAGGCGGTGGCTGTCGAGGCGGTATCCCCCTGTTCCACGTCCTAACCCGCCATAGGCGGGCAGGCAGGACGCGGCACACACACATTCGCTTAATCTTAATGGTTGGGGATCGATTCGCGGGTGAGCCGTTTGCGGAAGACGTAGTAGCTCCAGCCTTGGTAACCCAAAACGATAGGCACGAAGAAGAGGGCGACAATGAGCATCACTCTGAGCGTGAGCGGGCTGGAGGAGGCATTATAAATGGTCAAATGATAGGCAGGATCGGTGCTCGACAACATGACCCGGGGGAACATGCCCTCGAAAATGACGGCGGCGCCGAACACGATGGTCAGCGAGGTGGAGGCAAACGCCCACCCATCCTGTTTCTTTTTCAAGAATACGGCGATGGCGATGTAGGAGCAAGCGGCCAACAGGGGCAACGTGCCGGGGATGACGCCCAAGCGGGTATGCAAATCGGTCTGCACGTAGCCGAAGCCGGCGAAAACGACCATCACCGCCAAACTGGGCAGCCAAATCGATTGCGCAATCTTGTGGGCACGGTCACGGACCGATCCACTGGTGCGCAAACTCAGAAATACCGCGCCGTGCAGCGTAAAGATCAGCAGGGAGACCGCGCCACCAAGCAAGGCGTAGGGATTCAGCAGATTGAAGAACCCGCCGGTGTAGTACATGTCTTCACCGATCGGCACGCCGCGCACGATATTGGCGAAGGCCACGCCCCACAACACGGCGGGTAACAGGCTGCCCCAAAAGATGAACTGATCCGCCGTGCGACGCCATCCCTGCGCGGCTAGTTTGCTGCGGAATTCGAAGCCGACCGCGCGCAGAATCAGGGCCAGGAGGATCAGCAGCAAGGGCAGATAGAACCCGCTAAACAAGGTGGCGTACCAGTGCGGGAAAGCGGCGAACATGGCGCCGCCCGCTGTGATGAGCCAAACCTCATTGCCGTCCCAATAGGGCCCAATGGAGTTGATGACCAGGCGCCGGTCGGTATCGTCCTCGCTGACAAACGGCATCAAGATGCCAACACCGAAATCGAAGCCTTCCAAGAAGAAATAGCCAATAAACAATATGGCGATCAGCAGAAACCAAATCGTATTCAAATCCATGATCAATTCTCCTTAGTACGCGTGGGCTCCAGACAACTCTTCGCCTGATTCGTCCGCAGGCGGATCGCCGGCCCGCGGTGGCCGGGCGAACCGATGCACCAGATAGAATCCGGCGGCAGCCAACACGCCGTACACCAGCGTGAACGAGATCATCGAGATCCAGACCGAGGTCGCACTGACGATGGGCGACACACCATCCTCGGTGAGCAACAAGCCGTATACGACCCATGGCTGACGCCCCATTTCGGCGACAATCCAGCCGGCGGTATTCGCGATGAACGGCATAAACAACATCACGACGCAGATCTTCAGGTAAACCATGTTTTGCTCAATACGCTCGCGCCACCAGTTGATCATGCCCCAGATGCTGAACAGAATGAAGATCGTGCCAAGTCCGATCATGGCTCGAAAACTCCAGTACACGACCGTCACGGGTGGTATGTAGTCACCGGGACCATAGCGCTCTTCAAATTCGGCTTGCAGCTCGCGCATGCCGGTCACTTCTGCGGTGAGATTGTTGTGTGCGAGAATACTGAGCAGGTAGGGAATCCGCAATTCGCGGCGACTGGTCATGTTTTCGCGATCATGAAGCGCGAACAGCGACATGCCGGCCGGCGACTCCGTCTCCCAAAGCCCTTCCATGGCAGCCAGTTTCATTGGCTGCAATTTGACCGTGTCCTGCGCCTGCGTGTGGCCGGTGGTGGCGGAGGCCAGACTGGCAATGGCGGTGAACACGAGCGCGATGCGGAAGGAGCGCACAAACATTTCCGGTCGATGCTTATGCAACAGGTTCCACGCGCTGATACCCAGCACAAAAAAGCCGCCGGTCACGAAACCGGCAACGATGGTATGCGGGATTTGGGCCATCGCCCGCTCATTGAGCAGAATGGCAATGAAATCGGCCAGCTCGGCGCGATCATTGCGCAAGACGTATCCCACCGGCACTTGCATCCAGGAGTTGGCAATCAGAATCCAAACCGCCGAGAGGTTGGAGGCGAAGGC
>SLAD01000201.1 GCA_007126995.1 Kiritimatiellia bacterium
CTGACGCCCGGCCAGTACGGAACCGGAGCGACACGGGAAATCCCGCCACCACCGCGCCCGAATAATGTTGAAGGTTGGGGGCAGGTAAACGTCGAGCGCACCCTGTTCCCCGCAGGGGATACCGCTGTTTATCTCTTCGATCGAGAACTAGTGAACACCGATGAAACCAATGAATACGTCATCGCAGTCAGCGGCACCAACACCTTGTCTGTCACCCTGTGCTACAGTGACTACCCTGGCAGCTTGGCGGCGGGCAGAATGTTGGTCAACGATCTGGACTTACTCGTTATCGGCCCCAATGGCGTCACGAATTTCCCCAACGGGCTGACCGGACCTGATCGGCTCAACAATGTGGAGGGAATTGACCTTGAGAATCCTCAAACCGGATCCTATATCATCAGGGTAACCGGTCACAATGTTCCCTTTGGACCTCAACCCTATGCTTTAGTCATTCGTGGCGATATGCAAGCCAACCCAGCTGGACGGCTATCGTTCGAAGTCAATGCAATGACCGTAGTCGAGAGTGATGGAATCATCGAAGTTGGAGTAATCCGACACAACGGCAGCGAGGGTGAAATCACGGTCGAGTTCGAAACGGTCCCGGGCACCGCGCTCCCGGGCAGCGACTACGTGGCAACAAACGGCGTACTCACATTTGCGGACGGCGTTATCAGTAACAGCTTCCAGATTCAATTGATTGATGACGACCTGGCTGAACTCACGGAGAAATTTTCCGCAATCTTGAAGAATCCCAGTGGCGGGGCAGACTTGATTTCTCCGACCAACCTCATCATCACGATTCTGGATGATGATCCAGCGGGTCTCTTTGTCTTCTCCCGCGACGAATATCATATCCGGGAAGATCAGGGGGCCGCTGAGATCACGGTGCATCGCCTCGGCGGGTCGTCGGGTGAAGTCTCCGTCGCATTTTCAACCGCAAACTGGACCAATACCGTGCCCGACGGCGATTTTGTCTCGACAAACGGCGTGCTGACATTTGCAGACGGCGTCACCAGTCGCGTCTTTTTCGTAGAAATCATCGACAATGACATTATCGACCCACCCCAGCGGGCCGTTCTGCTTTCCTTATCCGATCCGGCGCCTCTCGGATCGGGGGCAACCATAGGAGATCCGGGCACGGCACGGCTCTTTATTGAGGATGACGATACTGGGACGCAATTCATTCTGACCGAAGACTTCAGCAGCGGAACTCTTCCAGAAGGCTGGACGGTTATTGCCAATGAGGATCCCGATGCCCGGTGGCGATTTGACGATCCCGCTGGTCGCGGCAACCTCACTGGCGGATCGGGCGGCTTTGCCATTGCCGACAGCGATCACGCCGGGCGTGTGAACATGGATACCGAATTGCTGACGCCGGTTGTCAATCTTTCCCCCTACACCAATGTGCTCTTGGAACTAAAAATAGATTTCCGCTGGTTCAGTGGCGGAGGTGATGAAAGCATCAGTCTGGACGTCAGCGTCAACGGGCTTGACGGACCGTGGCAGTCACTTAACAGCCATTCGGGAAGCGATGCGCGTGGTCCGCGAAACATCCAGGAAGATATTAGCTCGATAGTGGCGGGCGAATCCAATGTCGCGTTCCGCATCCATTACCGGGATGCGTTCTACGATTGGTGGCTACAGGTGGACGACTTCCGGCTGCTCGGCACGGCGCCAGACAATCCGGGCCATTTCCGTTTCGCGGAATCCAGCCGAGTCATACCCGAAAGTCATACCCAGGCGGTGATTCGGGTCAATCGCATCGGGGGATCTGCTGGCAACGTGAGTGTCGACTATCGGACCGAGGACGGTACAGCCACTGCAGGAGAGGACTATGTCGCTGTCACCGGCACGCTGCACTTCGCCGATGGGGTACTATCCAACTCATTTGTCATTGAATTGCTTCCCGATGATATTACTGAGGAGGACGAAACGATCTTTATTGAGTTGTTTAATCCGACCGCAGGGGCCGGTCTGCTGGAGCCCTCAATGATGACCATCATTATTGAAGACGATGATGCAGTCATGTACACGCTCCTGTACGAACCGTTCGACGACCCCGAACTACCGAACGGTTGGGCGGTCGAGGACTTGGCTGGCGACGGCGCGATCTGGCGATTTGGCGACCCAGGAGAGCGTTCGAACACAACCGGTGGCACAGGGAATTTCGCCATTGCCGACAGCGCCCTCTATCATCGGACCAACATGAACACCGCACTCATAACGCCGCCACTAGACCTTAGCATCTTTCGGAGGGCTACCCTCACGTTTAAATATGATTTCAATTGGTATTTATTGGGAACATACGAAAAGGGCGATGTCGAAATCAGCACCAACGGCATCGCCGGACCGTGGACAATACTCTTGCGAATGCAGGGCGATGATTGGCGCGGGCCGGCGACTGCATCGATCCCGCTCGACGAACACCTCGTCGGCCATTCTAATGTTGCCGTGCGCTTTCGTTACCATGATGCCTACGAAGAGTTGTGGTGGCAGATCGATGAAGTCACCATCAGCGGGGAAGTCATTGGCGGGAACAACGATACCGACGGCGACGGCATACAAGATTGGTGGGAGGTTGTCTATTTTGGCGGCGTAACCAACGCGCATGCAAACACGTTGGCCGCGAACGAATTCAATACACTCCTTGAATGCTTTATCGCCGATATTGACCCCCACGATCCCCAAGCGTTCTGGAAAATAAAACTCACTGGCGAACCGGACCAAGGCTTGATGGTCCGCTGGCCCTCCGTGGCCAATCGCATCTACCACTTGGATCGATCAACCGATCTTGCGGCACCCAATGGCGGGTTTCAGACACTAGCTCAGGGGCTTCTTGCCCAACCACCAGAAAACGCTTATCAAGATGCTACAGCAACGAACCAAGTACTCTATATCTATCGGGTCCGGGTTGAACTTGCCCCATGATCTCTACGGACGTCTCAACGGTTGAGCAGTCGACGCGATTCTTTACAGCTCATCGGCCTATATCCTGAATCCACTTCCCCTTCACAAGCCCTTGTATTTTTGCCTACGATCCGCCTTATGCATTCAACAGTCCATCAATCAGCATCGCGCGCGCGTGTGGCCGTGATCATTCCTCATCTGGACCGGATCGAGATGACGCGCGGCTGCTGTGAATCACTTGCACAACAGGCCTGCCCTCCAGCATACATATACGTGGTCGACAATGGATCAAAGGCCCATACGGAACAAGAACTGGTGGATGCCTGCCCAAACGCACGCATTCTGCGCCAATCCAGCAATCGAGGGTTTGCCGCGGCAGTCAATACGGGCATTCGTGAAGCTTCGCAAAACCCTGATCTCACCCACCTATTGCTGCTCAACAACGACACGCGCTGTCCTCCCGATGCCCTCGAACAAATGTTGGACGTCTATGCAGTCGATGAACGAATCGGGCTGGTCGGATGCCCCATGATCGAAGGGCAAGACGTGGCGAACCAACGCAAAGTCGCCGCAGGCAAAAATCTCCTGCGCCCCTTCATGATCCCGATCCCTGCTCCACCTGACGCCATTCCCGACTACCTCTGCGGAGCCTGCCTGCTGATCAAGCGGGAAACCCTGGCAGCGATTGGCTTGTTGGACGAGGGCTTCTTCTTTTTCCTCGAAGATGCTGACCTCTGCCGACGGGCCCAAAACGCGGGATGGCTGTTGAACGTCTGCCGCGCGGTCTATATCGAACACTTAGGTTCCAGCACGATCAGGCACATGGGGGAATTGGAGGCCTATAGCTATCGGGCAGGCCATATTCGGTACCTGCGAAAGCATACGCGGCATCCACTGGTGAATGCGTTGCCTGCTTTTCTTTTTCGCCTATTCGCCGATACGGTCAACGCGCGCTGGCCCGCTTTGCGCGGAAGCTGGAAAGGTTTCCGGGCTGGGTTCGGACAGCCGCTGACCGAGGGCCTTCCCATCAAATGACCTTCACGTATGACGCATGTTCCGCAGCATCCGCCACAACCTTGACCTGGCGGAAGGCGCCTGACATACTCCGCCTCATGAGTCCACTCCTTGAAATGCGTGAGCGCATCAGCCATTTGCTGAGCCGTGTTACAGGTCATTCGGGCGAGCGTGTATATCCTAACGATGCCGACCCCTTGTTTGAAGCTCATTTGGAAAATTATCGATTCATGTCCCAATTCGTTTCCGGAGCCAACGTCCTGGATGTCGGCTGTGGCTGCGGATATGGCAGCCACTTTCTCTTGAGCGCAGGCGCCCAACAAGTTTATGGCATCGATTATTCCCGCAAAGCGCTGCGCTATGCACGTCGCCACTACAAGGACCCCATGCTGACGTTTCTGCATATGAATGCTGAGGCACTCACCTTTCCCGACGCCTCTTTTGATGTTGTGGTGTCACTCGAAAATCTTGAGCATCTTGCGCAGCCGGCACAGTGTATTGCCGAGGCGCGTCGCGTACTGCGACCGAATGGTCTACTCCTGCTGGCAACGCCCAACAAGGATATATCGTCCCCCCTGCAGGAGCGATGTCCGAATCCGTATCACCTGGTGGAGTTTGACTACGACTCACTGGACGGACTGCTGCGTGAACACTTTGCGGAGGTCGCCATCTTCGAAACCCTGTATGAGGGCTCCGAGGTCACGAAACAGCTTACGGCGGACCGCCGGCAGCGGCAGCGGATCGGCATCGAGGCATACGATGCGTCATCGATTGTTGTGGGTCACAGAAAAGTGGATTTGAAGCATCGTCATAACGAGGCCTCATTCCTGGCCATGGCCTGGGGGGAGGTGGCCCCTACACCGAGCGGGGCCGGCGGAGACCATTCGGCCTTACCCGAACCTGAGCAGCCCGGGATAGGAGCGGCACCATGAGACTGGGATCGGCATGGGATTTCTTGATGAAGCCGGTCCGATGGCTGCTCCTGGCGGCCCTGAACGGGGAGGCCGTGCACCGAAGGATATGGATCTTGGCCAACAAAGTCCCGCCGGACCGAACGGTGACCGATCATATTCTCACCAAGGTAGGGAATATTGTGCAAGCCAAGTACCGCATAGCCACGGAACAATCTGCCCAGTTCCTCCTGGAGCATGCACCCGATGCGCATGCGTTCGATTCGCCCCAAGAACTGCTGGCGCGTTGCGTGGAGATTGCGCGAGAGCGGGAGGGGGCCTTCCTCGAATTCGGGGTCTATACGGGGGCAACCATCAATCAGATCGCGGGGGAGGTCCCGGATCGAATTGTGCACGGTTTCGACTCGTTTCAGGGCCTGCCGGAAAACTGGCGGGACTGCCCGGAGGGCGCTTTCTCCACCGACGGGAAGCTACCGCGCGTCCGATCGAATGTGCAATTGCATGTGGGGCTTTTTCAGGACACCCTCCCCGCATTCATGAAGAAGGAACATGCCCCGATGACCATTGCCCTTCTGCATATTGACTGCGATCTGTACTCCTCCACCAAAACGGTATTCGACCACCTCGGTGAATATATTGGGAAAGGCACTGTTGTTGTCTTTGACGAGTTCTTCAATTACCCCAACTTTCAAGACCATGAGTTCAGAGCCTGGTTCGAGTACATCGAACAAACGAACCATTCCTTTGAGTACATCGGATTTGCCAATGAACTCACAGCGCTGGCGGTGAAGATTACGTGAAGAGCAACCTCGGCTATACGATCCATTATTACGCACGGCGTTGGGTGAATTTTGTCCTGCTGCATACGGTCTATCCCCTTCTATATGAGAAGGTACTGGCCTACCGGGTGCTCTTCGGAAATCTGAGCTATGCCAAAGCCGCCGTCGCGTTCTTGGAAAAGGAGCATCGCGAGTCTATCTTATCGAGCGGCCCTTTTTTCGATGAAAACAGCGTGGTGATGGATGTCGGCGGTGAAACCGGAGTTTGGGCCACTCAGATTTATGAGAAGTACGCTCCGCGACTGAAAATCTATGAGCCGAACCCGCACTCGGTCGCCATATTGCGGGAGCGCTTTAAGGACACCAACGCCGAAATTTTCCCCTTTGGCCTGGGGGCGTCTGATCAGACCTGCCTGCTTTCCAACGACGGTATGGGCTCCTCCATCTTCGCCGCCAGCCGGAATTACGACGCGGCGGAAAAGATGGAAGTGCGCATCCGTGACGTGCGCGAGGCTTTCGAGGAGCTGGATCTTCCGGAAGTGGACCTCATCAAGATCAATATTGAGGGCGGAGAATACGACCTGCTGCCCCGGATGATCGAGACCGGACTGGTGCGCCGCTTCAAGATCATCCGAGTGCAATTCCATGACTGGATTCCGAATGCCTTCGCCATGCGCCGCCGCATCGTAAAACAGCTGGCCCAAACCCATGATGTGGAATGGAGCTACCCCTTGGTGTGGGAAAGCTGGATTCGGCGAGACCTAGCCCCGAAATCCGGGACATCCGATTAATCTCAAATCCCCGGCTTAAAGCGGCGACCGCGGGTGGCATAGCATTTCGAGATGTCGAACGGACCGTTGATTGGGGTTTTGCCGCGGGTAATGACAGCCATCTGCCCGGTGACTCGTATGGATTCAATGAGGTTGAGGTCGGATGCCATCGCCATAAGAATCTCAAAGATCAAGATCGATAGGGCGGGCTGCTTGTTCCAGAGTCCGCGACGTTTCTGAACAAGATCCGACGTACAATGCGCCCATCCCCAGTCTTCGATCACGTACAGGCCGCCCACACGCAAACGTGGAAACAACACATTAAAAGACGTCCGCGTCTCCTTCAGGAAATGCGAGGCGTCGTCGATCACTACATCCAACTCTTCCCCGGGAAACTCCCGATCCAGAATTTTATTCAATTCCTTGGTATCGGCCTGGTTCACGCCGTAATACGGAACGAGCGTGTCGGCGCAATCCTGCGCCTGAATGTATTCGTCAAGGGCTTCCACGCGCTTCTTCTCATACTCGATGGCGACCAGCTTGTGTGGCGGACAGAGGGCGTGGAAGAAAGCCGCGCTGCCCCCCTTGAAAATACCGAGCTCGAATACGCGCGGTCGCTCCATCGGACGCAGCAATTCCTCATACCAGTCTACCATCGGCCGCAGCTTGCCGAGTAGAAAACGCTGGCCGGTCGACTCGATGGCGAACATCTCAAACACGTTCTCGATGATCTGAAATTCTGTCTCGCCTAACCGAATCGTTTTTTCGTCAGCCCAGTCCATATTTTCTCCTTACCCGCCGAACTTCTTCCGCGTTTTGATGTGGGCGCACCGTAGAGAGTGCGCGCTGATGCAGTCAAGCGCAATCTGAGCGCCCCCGTTGCTTCCCGCCCCGCCGTCTCTTGAAGGGGCGGGCGAGTAACGACGCCCCGGCCGCGCACGCGCGTTTTCCGAGCAGCACCGTCCAGATCAAAAGCGGATACTTCAGGAAAAACAGCAGGATACTGGTGGCCGCCCCCCGTTCGGCCAACGCCGCAAATTTACGCATGTCCACCAGCACCTCGCGGCTCAGGCCGAAATCGCGAGTCATCAGCCCCCATTTATACTGGGCCATGTTCAGGGAATAAAATCGAGGGGCAATGCAGTCGCGGACCCAATATTCGTTGCGGTCGGGCCGATCGGGATAGGCGGCCATAAGCTTGGCGGAAAATTTGCGCCGGCTGGCGATCATGCGACGGGAGATTATGGTGTTGGCGCCGTGCAAACGCCAAAACGAATGCGACTCGGGAAAATACACGTTACCCCACCCCTCGACGAAGAGGCGCAGAAAAAGGTCGTCATCCTCGTAGCCGACCAGTTGTTCGTCAAACCCTTGAACCGCTTCGATAGCGCGCTTCCGGATCACCGACGCCGAGGGCAAGATGAACATCTCTTCCGACAGGCAGGTTCGGAGATCTCTCTTCGGGTGGGTAATCGGAAAGCAATCCAGAAATCGCGCGTTCAGTATCGTGCCGTCTTCAGCTACTGAATCACAGTTGCTGTACGCCCAGCCCACATCCGGATCTTCGCGCAACGGCTGGACCAAGACTTCGAGATGGCGCGGATACCAGACGTCGTCCTGATCCAGCAAGGCAATGAACTCGGTATCTGCCAGAGCAATCCCTTTATTCCGGGACGCCGCCTGACCGGCATTGACTTGGGTCTGCACGGTCAGCGGCATCGCTAACGCCAAACCCTCAAGTACTTCAAGCGAGCCATCCGTGGATCCGTCATCTATGACGATCAACCGGTCCGGCAAGAGGGTCTGATGGGCAATACTCTCAACCGCCTCACGGAGATACCGTCTTCCGTTGTAAACCGGGATGATGGCCGTGATGTTCGATTTCATGACGCAGACATTTCCGCTTCCTGTCGCGGGCGATCACCACAGCGGCAGCCCATCTCGACCTCGTCCTCCGTTAGCCATCCAAGCAGGAAAGACGGCGTCAGGTACAAAGCCAGCCGGGACAGGATGCCGCGCAATCCAAATCGAATGCGCGCGCGCCAGTTCGGAACGGTGTAGGGCGCGAGGAGAATTCTAACGTCTTTCCCGAAGAAATCATCATAGAAGACGAAGGCAAGGAAACGCTGAAACTCCTGACTCGGCTGGTAGAACAGCCGGTGGGTTATGGTCATGTTGTATGCGTACACTTCGCTTTCAGGATAGACGCGATGGATCTCTTCGACTAATGCACCGTAGCGCTCGGCATAGCCGATGATCAGATTCTGGAATGGGCGAATGAATCGCCGGTACTGCCAGACTTCCTCCGGCACGTGCCTGAAGACCGGCGTGACGATGCCCTGCTGATCCCGGTAGGAAACAACGGAACCATGTCCGGTGGAAGCCAGGATTTCGAGGGACAGGTTATTAATGATCTGTTGCTCTCGAAGTCGAGCCGGGTCGCCATCGTAAACAAAGTAACCGGTCTTGACCACATTGTCCGGGCTTGCCGCGTGTTTCTGCGCGTCAATCGTCTGGTCATAGCCGAAGTAGAACCCGTGCACGCGCACGGCACTTCCCTGCTTGCTCAACAACCCGGCCAAGTAGGTTTGCATGCTGCCCGACCAACCCATGTCGCACAGCAGGATACGATCCGCGTCCGGCAGCTTGACCTGACGCAGATAGCGCAAGAACAAAGCGAGATAGTCCTCGCGCAGACGGGCGAACAGACAGCGCATACGCTCGTCAAGCAGGACGGCCTTAAAACGCTCCCTGTTCTCCTTGAAAGGCATCGGCCGGCGTGCATCATGCCCGAAATGACGGACGATCCGGAAAGCCTCGGGGTGGTCAAGCTTCAGGATATACAGCAGTTGTTTGATCGACACGACCTTCAGGTGCGAGTGATGTTCAAATAGATCAAGAACGTGGTCCACCGCCCGCTCGTTCAGGTCCTCCATGGTCAACATCAACAGGGCAATTCTGCTCACGCAGAGGTAATGGGTTTCCATTTCCGATCGTTCCATCGCGTCAAACAACCGTTTAAAGAACCGTCCCTCCCGCGAAAGAAAATATACCTTCCTGATATCATGTTCGCGGCAGTAACGGGATACGGCCCGGATGTAGGAAAGGAAAGGAAAGGCGAGGGTAAGCGCCGTTTGACAGGATTCCGTCTGGCGGCCGGTGACGGGCATGTCGGCATTCATGGCCGCATGTACGTCCCCCAGCGCGGTGTGCTGCGCAACCAGATCCTCCAATACTGCCTCGCGCTGGGTCACCGCTGGGGTTCCCGGCGAATCCAGCTCTCCCACACCAAGGGGTAGCTCCATTCCACGTCGTGGGTCTTTGCCAACTCGTTGACGATGTTTTGGCGCAGCGCAAAGGCGTTCGGGAACCAATCGTGGAATTGGACGCGGACGATCCGACAGCGCCTAATCATCCCGGTCTCGATCAGGCGGGGCAACAGATCATACTCACCGCCCTCGATATTGATCTTGATCAGATCAACCTCGGCCACATCCAGCTCCTCGAAGACCTCCTGAACATCCCTAATCTGGATATCGAATTTATTGGCCGCGTCATAATTGAGGCTGGCGTCGTAAACCGACGAGCCCATGCCGTCGTCGGACAGGCGGCACGTTTCATTTGATGACCCCAAACCGAAGGGAAAGATCTCTGCGTTCAAGTCCTTGAAACGCTCACGCAAGATCTCCACCGACCGGGGATTGGGCTCAAAGACATAAAGCCGCGGCGCGTACCGCTGATAAAGCTCCATGGCCCAAACGCCGGTATCGCCCCCCACGTCCATGACAATCCGTCCCTCGGTCAAACCGTCGACCTCGGTCAGGATTCTGTCGCGCACCTGCCGGTACACGAAATCGATGGAAGCCTTGCTCCAACTCAAATTCGAAATCAGCGGGCCGTGGGTCAGCACTTCCTTGCCATGGCGGAGCCGGTGCACGGTACGAAACAGGACATAGTTGATCAGACGACGAATCGTGTAATGGAGCTTGTATCCGGCGTTTTTCATAGACGCTTTCAGTAGGATGAATTTGACGGCGCGATGATAGCGGCGATATACGATCATTGCCACCCTTTATTTATCGAGAATGGCAGGGTCCTCTAAAATCGTTGTCAGTGTTTACTGATTCATTTATCGTAGCGCGGTGATGAACCGTATGATGATCCCGGCGACCGAGGCCGAGGGACGGCAAGGCCCAATGGATAGCCGCACGATAACCGATATTTTCACACAGCCCGGCGTCCAAACCGTCAGCTTTGACATTTTCGATACCCTGATCGAGCGGCCCGCGCTGTATCCGGACGATATCTTCTGTCTGCTCAACCAGCCGGTGAAGGAACTCCTGCACGACAGCCGCTTTGACTTCTATCAATCGCGCCGACGCATCGAACACGAAGCGGTTCAACATTTCGCCCGCGGCGGCCCCCCGGAATACATCCTTTCCTTTGAGCAGATATACGACCATTTCCGAAGCAAACACCGGCTCTCCGCCGATCACACTCAACAGATCATGGCGTTGGAACGCGACCTGGAAAAGCGCTTGCTGGCCCCGCGAACCATTGGGCGCCGACTCTTCGACGCTGCGCGCGATGCGGGTAAACGCATCATCTGCATCACCGATATGTATCACGACGCGTCCTTCCTGGCCGCATTGCTTGAACACAACGGCTTCGGCGGAGTCCACGCCCTATATGTCTCTTCGCTCGTAAAAAAACGGAAGGATACCGGCGCTCTCTTCAGCCATGTACTTGCCGCAGAAAAACTTGCGCCGCACGAGTTGGTCCATATCGGCGATCACATCGATTCGGATTATCGAATCCCGCTTCGGCTGGGAATTCCCGCAGTTCACCTCCCCTCCTCGCGCGAGCACTTTTTCTCCTCCACCAAGGCGAGAGGAGCGGTTTGGAACGCCGACTATTCCCCGAGCGAGCGTCTGGTGATCGGATTCTATATCAACCGGTGGTCCGAAGCGCAGGGCGGTAACGCCCCCTTCTTCTCCGGGAAACGGGACGCCGGATACTTCGGCATCGGTCCCGTCCTGTTTGGCATCGCCCAATACCTCCGAACCCATCGCGCAATTCAGGATGATTATCCCCGCATTCATTTTGCCTCCCGCGACGGCTACCTGCCGATGGCGGCCTACGACTATCTGAATAAAGACTCCTGCGCCCGGTGTATTCCATCTGCTTACCTGTACTGTGGGCGGGCTCTGTACCACGCCGCCGACTACCGGGGCGATCCACTGGCCCATCTCACCCGGCGCCTGCAACGCACCTGGTCCGGGCCGGGCATGACGCTGGGCCACTTATTCGACTCCCTTGTGTCCCCGACATTCCTACCCGCCGACGATCCCCGCCGGGAGAGGCTCGTTTCGCTTGAGCTTGCGGAACGTTTCCCAACCCTGCGCGCCATCCTCGCCGAGCGGCGGGCGGAAGCCGACCGCCTACTACGCGACAAGAAGCAGAAGCTTCATGCCTACTACGCCGACACCGTCTGCTTTTCTTCACGCCGACGCGCGCTGGTTTTCGATTGTGGCTATAGCGGCTCTGTCTCCGCAAAGATCATGCAAGCCTCGGGGGGGCGAATCGATAAAGCCTACCTGTGCGAAACGTCCAAGAACCGTTGGGCGGATCTGATCCACCGCACCCGAACGCACCTCCTCTTTGGCGACCTGCACGATCTGCATCCTGCGGGCAGCCTGATTCTCTTTGAAGAGGTTTTCTCCGCGCCGGACGGTCCTTGCATCGACCTGTCCCGTGCGGGCGACCGCTGGACGCCCATATGCGACCAAAGCCAACCGCCATCCGGTCAAACCGCAGAAGACGTGCGCACACTCCAACAAGCGGCCATGGATTTCGTGCATGACCTGAAAGCCCGATTCGGACCGTATCTGGACCAGTTGACTCTCAGCAAGGCGACATTTACAGCCGAGCCCCTGCTCGCCGTCCTGCGCTCGCCCGACGATACGGGCATTCGTCACTTCGGGGAGATCGTTTTCCCCGATCCGTACTACGGTGACAGCCGACCGCTCAGCGAGAAAATCGAGGACGCGGATCGCAACCACCTACTGAGAACGCCCTTCGTCGACCGTGCGGCGATAATCAGCCGTCCCCCGCCGCCGGAAACGGAATCCGCCCTCCGCATCGGGCTACACCTACACCTCTACCATATGGACATGGCGTCCTGCTTTTTCGAACGGCTGGCGGGCTGGCAGGCGCCTTATGACTTGTTCATTTCCGTTTGCTCTCCGCGCGATGAGCAGACTGCTCGCATTCTCTTTTCGCCCTTGCTTAAGCGTAATGCAGGCAAACTGGTTATCCGCGTACTCCCCAACCGCGGGCGGGATGCCGGGGCTTGGGTTGCAGGATTCGGCGCGGACCTCGCTGGCTACGATCTGGCCGGACATGTGCATAGCAAGCAAAGCCAACACTTCGCGTGGGGAGACCAATGGCGGGATTATCTGCTCGACCATGTTATTGGCTGGGACGCCTTCGCCGATATTCGCGCCCATTTTCAGCGCGATCCGTCCTTGGGCTTGGTATTCCCTCCCATTTATGACGGCGTTTATGAATTCTGGGGGAAGAATCGCCTCACACATCTGGAGGAAGTAGATCGCCGCAACACGCAGGACCTCCTGCGTCGCATGGGGATAAAGGAACACCTTACTACACACAACCTCCATTTCTCCGTCGGAACCATGTTCTGGTATCGACCTGCCGCTCTTGCGCCACTAATCAACCTCGGACTGTGCTTTGATGATTTCGAGGTGGAACCGGTGGGCATCACAGGATCGCTCGCCCACGCCATTGAGCGACTGCCTGCGCTCGTAGCCGAGCACGGCGGATTCTCTTCTCGTGCGTATATTCGGCAGGACGCGCTACTTGATCGTTATCATCAGCAACGACTTCGGGCCGTCGGCGCAGAGAGCCCCGCATCCCTGATCGCAGCCTTCAGCAAAAAGGCCGGTTTCTCTTTCTCTCAGCTTCTTCTCCCGTTGCTGCCGCCGGGCACCCGGCGGCATCGGCTGGCCCAAGCCGCCGCCGCAAAGATGCGCTTTCTATTCAGCCGGTCATGACCTCTACTCGTCAACGCATCCTCCTGTTTGCGCACTACAACTGGCGCGAGGACTTATCCGATCATGTCCTCTACACCTTGCGACACGTCCGTCCGCTATTCGATACGATCGTCGTCGTCTCCAACAGCCCGCTGGGCGACCGGGACTGCGCATCGATCCGGGACTTGGTTGATCACCTCCTGATCCGAGCGAATGACGGCTTCGATTTCCGCGCCTGGAAGGCGGCGCTGGAGGCCATAGGACAGGATGCCATTCTGCAAGCGGACAGTCTGACGTTAATGAACGACTCTTGTTTCGGGCCCTTGTTTGCGCTGGAACCCCTCTATCGGCAAATGGAGGAGAAAGCTGTTGATTTCTGGGGACTGACCAACCATCGGGTATCCTGGAACAGAATTCGATGGCGGATCCGCCGCATTCCC
>SLAD01000370.1 GCA_007126995.1 Kiritimatiellia bacterium
CTTTGACTTTTTCGCGGCGCCGGGTGTACCGCCCGCCGATCCGCCCGATGACGAGACGGCTTTTGGCTCTGAAAACAATGCGTGGTGTATGGTCGCCGACCTGCGCGAGCGCGATTCCGACAGCGTACCCTTGTTCTTTACCCGCAACTTGACGATGACGACGCTGGCTCAGGATCCTGAGCTTGATGAAGACGAGCATCCGTTCCAAGGACGGTTGATGGTCTCCGTGTCCAAAGGTGGCGGCGCGCGTATGTATGAACAGGCCGCGATCGATCGAGGCGACTTCTACACGGGTCGCGGGCAAATGAGCAATCCGATTCTACGGAACTAATTCCTTTTGCGGATATGCAGGAGACGGGCCGGCAGCGATGTCGGCCCGTTTCTTTTGCAGCCTTCACGTCCTCATCCCTTGGTTTTTGTTTGCTGGTCACTCCGCTCTCAACCTATAGTCGGGCGCTAGTGCATTTTTAGCGATTCTGTAGCCGCCGTCGTTAGACGGTGGATGGTTTTGCCGAAAGCAAAAAAATTCCACGTCCTTACCGACGCGGCTACACTTTTATTTAACCCACTCTATAGGAGTGATCGCATGTGCGGAATTGTAGGCTATGTCGGACAAAAACAAGCGGCCCCGCTGCTCTTGGACGGATTGAAGCGGCTGGAATATCGCGGCTATGATTCGGGAGGATTGGCGGTTCACACCGCTGACGGAATCGCCTATCGCAAGCGTATGGGACGGCTGACCGAGCTGGAGAAGGCCTTGGGTCGCGAACCGATTGCCGGTCGGCCCGGTATCGGGCACACGCGCTGGGCCACGCACGGCGAACCGTCCGAACGCAATTCCCATCCCCATCTGGACGGGTCTGGCCGCATAGCGGTCGTCCATAATGGCATTATCGAGAACTATCAGACCCTGCGCGATGAACTCACCGCCGCCGGGCATACCTTCGTCTCAGAGACCGATACCGAAGTCATTCCACACCTGATCGAGGAGGCCTTGAAGCAAGGGGCCCCTGACTTCGAAGCGGCCATTCGCACGGCCCTCAAGCAAGCGCGCGGGGCCTATGCTTTGGGTATCCTGTTTCAAGATCAGCCCGATACCGTTTACGCGGCGCGGCTCGGCAGCCCGCTGATTGTCGGTCTCGGCCAGGACGAATACTTTATCGCCAGCGATGTGCCTGCGATCGTGAACCATATCGATCGCGTCATCTACCTGAACGACGGCGAGCTGGCCGTCCTTAACCCGGAGGGGGTTCGGCTGCAAAATCTGGACGGCGAAACCGTCACAGGCGAAATCAAACCCGTGGAGATCGCACCAGAAGCCGCCGAAATGGCGGGCTTCGAAACCTTTATGCTCAAAGAAATCCATGAGCAACCACGGGTGCTACGCAGCTTGATCGCCCAGCACAGCAAAGATGATCAAGTGGCCCTACCAGATCTCAATTTCGAGGACGCCTACTTCTCCAATCTGCAACGGATCATGATTGTCAGTTGCGGCACGGCGTACCATGCAGCGATGTATGGCCAGTTCCTGATCGAGCACCTGACCAATTTGGCGGTGGAAACCGATTTAGGCAGCGAATTCCGCTATCGGTCGCCTCGGATCGAACCCGACACGCTGTTCGTCGCCGTATCACAATCGGGCGAGACCGCCGACACCCTCGCCTCGCTGCGCCTCGCACGGGAAAAGAATTGCAAGATTCTGTCGATCTGCAATGTGCCGGGCAGCTCGCTGGTGCGCGAGAGCGATGCCGTCCTGTTCACCAATGCCGGCCCGGAAATCGGCGTGGCTTCGACCAAGGCGTATACCGCACAATTGATGTCGTTTGCCCTGCTCGGCATCCATATCGGCCGCGCCCGCAACGAAATTTCCGCCGAACATGCGCGGGAACTGATCCAATCGTTGGAAGCCATCCCCGACGCCATTCACTACGTCCTGGAACGGGCCGAACAAATTCGCGAAATTGCCGATAAACATCACGATGGCCCCAGCGCATTGTATTTAGGGCGACGCTTTAATTATCCCACCGCGCTGGAAGGGGCACTGAAGAATAAAGAGATCTCGTATCAACACGCCGAAGGCTACGCGGCCGGCGAAATGAAGCACGGCCCGATCGCGCTGATTAATGAGTATCTCCCCGTCATCTGAATCTGCACCAAGACGCAGGACGAGGTGTACGAGAAGATGATCTCGAACATGAAAGAGGTCGAAGCCCGCCATGGCCGCATCATCGCGGTGGCGACGGACGGCGATCAGCAAGTCGCCTCGTTCGCGGAAGACATCATCTATGTCCCCGAAACGCGGGAAGAATTTTCGCCCCTCGTCAATGTGGTCGCCCTGCAATTGCTCGCCTACTATGCCGCGCAAGCGCGCGGCACGGACATTGATAAGCCGCGTAATCTAGCCAAGAGCGTTACAGTGGAGTAAGTTTTGATCGAACGGTTAGATCGATCTATTGCTTTTCCGAGGGTGAACTCGGCGATTCGCCTTCGCAAAGCCTACGGCGCAATAAGAGCGGACGCCCTACAAGAAACTAGGGCCGTCGCTTGCGACGTGCCGCGTGTCACTCGGTCGACGGTCGTGGGAGAAGTTCCTATGCGAAAGATTATTGGTACACTTTGCTTAACTTTGTTGATGCCCCTATCAGGAGACGGTTCCATGACAGATCCGGTTGACGTGATTCGTACAGCAAACGATCAGATTCATCGGTTCACGATGGAGAACGGCATCATCGGCCTCGTCAAACCGGACGCCAGCGCCCCGGTCGTGGCGATCCAGACCTGGTTCGGAACCGGTTCGATTCATGAAGACGATTTCCTCGGCGCCGGCTTAGCCCACTATGTCGAGCATATGATCTTCAAGGGCACCCCCAGCCGCACGCCGGGCGACATTTCGCGCGAAATCTCCGATGCCGGCGGACGCATCAATGCCTATACCACGTTTGATCGTACGGTGTTTCATGTGGTGCTGCCCGTCCGCCATTGGGCGATTGGCTTGGATGTGTTGGCGGATGCCGTCCAGAACGCGACCTTCCCGGAAGACGAGTGGGAACGCGAGCAAACGGTGATCCTGCAAGAGATGGCGATGAACCGCGATGATCCGCAACGCGAACTGGGCCGCCTGCTCTGGTCCACGGCCTATCGTGTGCATCCGCACCGGCACCCCGTGATCGGCTATCGCGAAGTCTTCCTGCAAACGACCCGCGAAGACTTGCTGGCCTTTTTCGAGCGGCATTACCGGCCCGACAACATGATCGTTGCGGTGGCCGGCGACGTCGATCCACAGGAGATGGAGCAGGCCATCCGCGAGGCGTTCAACGACTTTGAACGGCGCATGCGACGTCCCGTGGTAATCCCGGCTGAACCGCCGCAACTGAGTCCCCGCTTCGCCCGCCAAACCGGCGCGTATGAGGTATCCCGCGCCGCCTGGGGCTGGCACGCAGTTTCCGTGTCCGATCCCGATGCCGCGGCCCTGGATGTGCTGGCGGCCGTGATCGGACACGGCGAAAGCAGTCGCCTCACCCTCTCCCTGCGGGATGAAAAGCAACTGGTGCACCGTATCGGGGCCTGGTCTTATGCCCCCGGCGAGCCGGGCATATTCGGATTCAGCGCGACGTTCGATCCGGACAAGGAAGCGGAGGTCATTACGGCGGTCGAAAAAGAGATTGAGCGCTGGCGCTCCACCCCGTTCACCGAGGCCGAGATCGAGAAAGCCAAGCGGCAGGTCATGGTGCGCACGCTCAGCAGCTTGGAAAATGTGCGCGGCCAAGTGGACTCCATCGCGTCGGGCGAGTTCTATGCGGGGAACCCGCGCTTCTCGGAACAGTATTTAACCGCGCTCGAAGCCATCACGCCCGACTCGCTGCTCGAGGTCCTGAATCGCTACGTACAGCCGCATCGCCAAACGCTGGCACTGCTCACACCGGAAACCGAACACGTGGCGGAGGAAGGGACGGCACGGGAGGAAACGCTCATTTCGGCACCAGAGAAGTTTACCTTGTCGAACGGCTTGCCGGTCATCATTCGGCAGGATCATCGCCTGCCGATGGTCAACATCACGGTGGCCGCGATGGGCGGCTTGTTGACCGAAACGGAATCGACCCAAGGCATCGCCCGGTTCATGAGCGACTTGTTGCCACGGGGCACCTCCGCGCGCAGCGCGGCCGAGATCGCGGAAACCCTGGAAGCCTTGGGCGCTTCGTTACAACCGTTCTCCGGGCTGAACAGCTTCGGCTTGCAAGGGCGCAGCCTGACGTCGGATTGGTCGAAGCTGGCGGCGCTGCTGGCCGAGTCCTTGCGCGATCCGGCGTTCGCCGACGCGGAGGTCGAACGGCAACGGTCGCGGCAACGGGCCGAAATCCGCGCGGCGCGCGAACGGCCGCTTACCCGAGCCGACCAGATGGCGCGTGACGCGCTGTTCCCGGAGCATCCCTATCGTTGGACACCGGAAGGCCAGGAGGAATCCGTCGCCGAACTTACGGCGCATCAACTGCGCGACTACCTCAACCGCCATTTGCTCGCCAACAATCTCGCCATTGCCGTATTCGGTCACGTCGATCCCGACCAAGTGTTGAGTGATTTAGAAAACCTGTTCGGCGATTTACCCGCAGGAGAAGCGGTCGCCCTGCCCGATCCCGTCGCCACGCGCGAGCTACCAGTTGAACGGACGGCCCGGGAACCGCGCCAGCAGACGATCTACCTGATGGCCTTCCCGAGTGTCGCGCTCGATGATGAAGACGCCGACGCGCTCGATGTGCTGCAGGCCGCCATGAGTGGGCTGGCCTCGAATTTGGCGATTGAAGTGCGAGACAAGCGTGGCCTCGTCTACTTTGTGGGTGCCACAAGTCGTCCGGGCGTCGCCCCAGGACACTTCATGCTGTTTGCCGGCACCTATGAGGAAGCGGTACCCGAGATTCAGGAGCTGATGGAGGCTGAGCTGAAGCGCATTATCACGGAAGGCTTGAGCGAAGCAGAACTAGCGCGGGCGCGGGAACAGTTGATCGGTGATCACTTTGCGCGCTTGCAAAACAATCATTCGCTGGCGCAAGTGAGCGCACTCAACACCTTGTACGGACTCGGCTACGATTATGAATTTACAAGAGAGCAACGGCTACGTAAGGTCAGTGCAGAAGACATTCAGCGGGCGGCGCGACGGATCTTTGACCTCGAGTACCGGGTAATCTCGGTCGTCTACCCGGCAGCCGGTGAACGCGTGGAGAACCCTAACCGAACGGAGGAGTAGAATGAGCGAAGCAGAACAAAATGCCCAGGACCTGCCATCCACTTTTAGTCAGTTGGTGATTATGATCGCTACCTCGGCCTTGCAACAGCTGGGTCAGGTACCGGACCCGTCCGGCAAGCGTCCCGAGGTCCATCTGGAAGGGGCCCAAGGGATGATCGATATCCTGGAAACCTTGAGCGAGAAGACCAAAGGTAACCTCGACACCGCCGAGGAGAAAATGCTCAGCGAGAGCCTCACCATGCTGAGGCTCCAGTTTGTCGAAGTAAAACAGGCACAAGGCGGCGGCCGCCCACCAGCATCCGCGCCCGCAGACAGCGCACCGGAAGAGCCCCCCGCGACGAGCGACGATGCAGGCAAAGAGCCGGTCATCGAAACGCCCAAGACGCAGGAAGAAAGCGAAAACAAAACGCGCTACCGCAAGAGCTACGGCTGATCAGGCAGCGCTTTCTCCAGCGGCTCATCCCGCGACTGCGGGATTCGCCCCACCTATCCCATCATGCGAAGGTAGGGCGAATCCTCCGGATGAGCCGCGATCATGAACTGCGCCAAAGGACCCGCTCAAATAAAGAACGACGTCGTGTCTAGTCCCGATCACGGCGTGCGAATGACGAGGTTGCGGATTTCCGTCATGTCCTCCATGGCATACCGCACTCCTTCCCGCCCGATGCCGCTATCCTTGACGCCGCCGTAGGGCATGTGATCAACCCGCCACGACGGCACATCGCCAATGATGACGCCGCCAACCTCCAAACGATCCCATGCCTCCAACATATGATACAGGTCGCGCGTGAAGACGCCCGCTTGCAGCCCGTACACACTGTCGTTTACCTCATCCAGCGCGTCCGAAAAGTTGCTAAAGGAGCTTAACACGGCCACCGGCCCAAACGCTTCGTGTGCGCAAATCGGCTGATCTTTCGGCACCTGCTCCAGCAGCGTAGCCTCCATAATCGCGTCCTGGCGCGCCCCGCCGCAAAGTAGTGTACCGCCCGCCTGTACGGCGGCTTGAATCCACTCCTCCACGCGCTCGGCTTCCGACACCGCAATCATCGGTCCGATGAAGGTGTCTTCGTTTTTCGGGTCACCACTCTTCAGGGCTTGGGTGGCGCGAATCAGCTTCTCCTTGAATTCCGCATAGATCGCTTCATGAACGATAATCCGCTGTACGCTGATACAGCTTTGCCCGGACTGATAGAAAGCGCCAAAGATAATGCGGGCGACGGCATCGTCCAAATCAGCATCCGCATCCACCACACAAGCGGCATTGCCGCCCAGCTCCAGCACGACCTTCTTTTTGCCTGCCTTCCGCTTCAGCTCCCACCCTACATCCGGTGAACCGGTAAAGCTCAACAGTTTCAGGCGCTCGTCGGTCGTGAACAGCCCGGCCCCGTCGCGGTTACAAGGCAGAATCGAAAAGCCCCCCGTCGGCAAGTCGGCTTCCGCGAGAATCTCCCCAATCAGCAAGGCGCCCACCGGCGTTCGGCTGGCAGGCTTGAGCACAAAGGGACAACCCACCGCAATGGCCGGCGCAATCTTGTGGGCCACGAGGTTGAGCGGGAAATTGAAGGGTGAAATGAATGAGCACGGACCAATCGGCACATGTCGCGTGAATCCGCGATACCCTTTCGACTTCGACCCGATTTCCAGATTCATCACCTCGCCATTGATGCGCGTGGCCTCCTCGGCCGCGATGCGGAAGGTATCCATCAGACGCACGACCTCACCGCGACTGTCCTTGATCGGTTTACCCGCCTCGATGCAAAGGGCCATCGCCAACTCCTCGGCACGCTCCTCAAAACGCCTGACGCAGTGCAAAAGAATATCGCGTCGCTCATAAGCCGATAGGGCGCACAAGGCAGGAGCGGCTTCCACCGCCTGACCAATCGCGCGATCAATCGCATCGGCATCCGCCAACGCCACCCGCGTCACGACCTCGCCCGTATACTTGTCGCGCACCTCCAGATCGGCGTTCGCTTGAATGGGTCGATTGGCTACATAGTACGGATATTGCTCGGATAGCATATCGCCTCCCCTCATCGCTGAATTGAAAATCGCTGTTCGTTTTACGGATTTGCGCAGATAACAATGAACCGAAGATCCGTCGTCCCCGTGTTGCGCAACGCGTGTCGCCCGCCGGGAAAGACGGCGGTGATGTCGCCAGCGCGCACCTCGAATTCCTCGTCATCCAGTGTCATCACGCCCTGTCCGGACACGATGTAATAATACTCCTCATCGTCCGCACGTCGTTTAATCAGTGTCGTTTTGGGGTCACTCATCACATCGCCTCCTCATCGCCGCAACTCTAATGCAACCACGTCCGCAGTTTGGAGCACTCACCTTATGTAATCATAAATCGTTATCCTTACATAAGAATCAGCGCTATGTAAGGATAGCCCTCAGTCTTTAAACGGGTCGTAGACGTCCTCACCCGCCATCGCGACGCCGATTGGGCGCAGTTCGTGCAGCACGCGGATGGTGTCGCGATGATGCTGCAACACATCGACCAATCGTCGGTAGGCTTGCGGCGCTTCGTCACAGCCTCCGCCTCGCAGGCAGACCCCCTTTTCGCGCACCCACAACTCTTCATCCCCGTGCGACTCGCGCCAGACAAAGTTGTGGTGGTTGTGAACCTCCTCCAGAATCCCGGCGCCCAGGATTTGCCGGGCTACCAATCGGCAGACGTACTCTCGCCCTGCATAGGCATAGCGTCCCGCAAGCTGCGTGGCGGCGAGATAATCCTGACCGGTCGGTGCGCCGACATCGAGCAGCGCTGGCGGCACATCCATGCCGTCGCGCCCACCGGCCGCCTGCAAGAAGGCGGTAGCGGTTTTGTGACCCAAGCCACGCGAACCGAAATGCACGCCGACCCAAATCCGATCCTCTTCATCAGCGAAAATATCGACGTAATGATTGCCTCCGCCAACGGTGCCAAGTTGATCATGCGCCATTTTCTTGAGCGGCGCGAGCACGGGGAGTTGCCACGTCGGATCATCAAACACCTTTAATCGATCTTGATCCGACTGCTGCATTTTATCGACCACCCGCTTTGTGCGACTCAATGTCACCAAGCCGCCCGCACATAGACGGCGGCATGATGAAATAGCGCAAAGGTGTACACGTCATCGTTATCTGCGCCACCCTCCAGTATCCGATAGCCTAGCCCGGTGTACCATTGATCCGTCCACGCATATTCCGCGGAAATCCGGGCATCGAACGCCCGTCCTTGCGGCGCGGCGAGAGCATCGCCATCGACCCCAAAGGCCCAGCGAGCCAACGGCCGCCACGCCACGCCGAAATTGACCAACGGCACCAATCCCAAATCATCATCGGAATCCCGCAAGTCATCGGAATCCAACGTGATCCTGGCATCCCGCACGAAGAGCGTGCCACCTAGTTCCACTGTCCACTCCTCCGTATCGTGGAGGCGATAACGATAGGTCAGGCGATAGTTATTAAACCGGTACGTCGCATCGACAGCACTGCCCGCGGGGAACGTGGTGTCGGCAAAGCGCGTCTCCTCTGTCAGGGTTCCGCTAGCGGTCGCCTCCAGCGGCGCCAGGGTCAAGACCAGCCCATGACGCGGAGCGAGACGCCACTCGAAACGGCCACGCACATAGGCCGTGCTATCGGCGTTGAGGTCGTTACTGAAAGAAAAGCGGGTCCCTTCGTCGCCCGGAATGCGCACATCGGCGCGCCCGATCCAGAGCCAGCCCGACTCCAACTCGACCCCATACGGCTGGGCCGAGACGGAATGGGCCGATAAGAAAAGCACCACAGCAATGAGGAAGGTTCTGTTCATGACTTACCTATATACCGCTCAACCGATTCGGGCACAAGCGCGCGCCTCCGGGTCAATAACTTCTCTCGGTAAAAGCGTTATCAATGAGATCATTACGCTTGCATTGAATCATCTGGAGGGGCGAGATCTGCGAGCCCGCATAAACCGGGGCTTGCTCCTTTTATTCGTGAACGATTCGTTTCATTTGCACGGCGTCGCAGAGCTCCGCCCTCCAGCTTGTCGCTAGCCGTGTAGTGAGAAGCACTTGCGAGAACTGAATAATCCTGCACGCGCCGGAACTTCGGATTGACGGCGATTCATCGAACGCTAAACTTTGGCCATGCTAAAGATGTCGCTAAGGGGGTGCGGCCGTACCCGTGTGCTGATGGGCGCAGGCCTTTTCCTGCTGGCCCTGTATTTACGTACAGCGGGCCTCTCACACGATCTACACGAAAGCTGGATCTATCACCCGGACACGCCTAAACAAATCCGAGCTACGGAACGGTTTCTGGACGGCGAGTATTATGTGATCATCGGCGGCCGCGATTACGAGGGCTACCCCTACTTCAACAGTCACGTTGCTGAGTATCTCGTGCGCATCTATGAAGGCACCCGCCATCAGGTGCGCGCGCACTTGGGCTTGCCCTACAGCGATGGACGCCCCGACACGACCGCCTTGTTCTGGCTCGTGCGCGGCCAAAACGCCGTGATGTCCGCCATCGCGGTCGTGCTGGTCTATCTCATGGCCCTGCGTCTGTGGTCCCTACGCGCCGGTGTCATTGCGGGCCTTCTGCTGGCGCTGTCCCCGGCGGACGTGACCGCCGCCCACTTTGCGGCCGGCGACACGGCGGCGGCCTTTTTCGCCCTGTGCGCTGTCTTCTGCGCCTTGTCCTTATCCCGATCACGCCACTTTCTACTTTATGCGCTGGGGGCACTCTTTGCTGCGGCGGCTTTTTCCAGCAAATACCATGGCGGCATCGCATTGCTGGCGCTCGGCGTCGCGCATCTTTCGTTGTACCCCCCGTTCGCGCCGCTGCTCACCAAGGCCTCGATCCTGCGCGGCATTACCTTGGTCATAAGCTTTCTGATCGGCATCTTCCTGACCTCGCCGGCGCTACTGGTCCATCCGGAGTCCGCCTTCAAAGATATTCTCGCCTTCATTGAGTACACCTCCACCTTCGGTATGACGCCGGAAATGGTGGCGATGTCGTTGCCCGAACGCTTCGTAATGGGTATGTCGATCAACATGCCGGTGCTCTGGGATGTGCTCGGCCCCGTCGTGTCGATCGGCGCTATGCTGGCACTCTTTCTGATGGCCAAATACTGGAGCACATGGATCATCGCGGTCGTCCCGATCGCCTACATTCTGGCCGGGCTGGCCACCAAGCCGCTGACGCATCCCGTCTATCACACCATGGCCACGCCCTATGTGATGCTATTGGCCGCCGGCGCATTCGAACGACTATTCGGTCTCCGATTCCGTTCCGGTGCAAAGATCGTTTGGCTACCAAAGGCGGCCCTCGCCTTCTGCCTAATCGCAAATCTGGCCTATCTGGCTGCTTACACCCAGCGGGAGAACTTCTTCTTCCGCCACAACGACACGCGCTTGCTGGCGCAAAACTGGCTCGACGATCATCATGTTCCGCAACTGGATGTGCAGGTCGCCCCCTACACAGTGCGTTCGATCCCGGAAGCCACGGAGGGCGTACCGTCTGAGGGAAGACTCTTTATCTACTCCGATCGCGTTCCGGTGCGACCGCCGGAGACCGCCTTTCACCTCATGACCTTCGAGCTTGAAACGGACAAGCTCTCGATTTTCCGCAACTGGAACCAGTATTTATTCCTCGATGCACCGGACTTATGGAGACCGGATTTCCTGCGGCCGGGCCTTCAACCCCTACCCGCTGGGCGCGATGTCAGCATGTTAATGCCCGAAGCCCCTTGGCTGGTGCGACATCCCGGCACGTGGAACGCGCAAACGCCGGAGGTGCAGCGCGGCAGTTTGCGCCATCGAGGGACACTCACGTCGGCCGTCTGGCTCGTGCGCACGGGACAGCAGGCGTCCGTGGTGGACCTGCGTCTGGGCCGGGACCGACAACGGATCACACTGCCTCCCTACGCGTCCCGCTTGATTGAGGTCAAACAGCCGCGTGCGCGTCGGCTGGCCCGCGCGCAAAATGCCTTTTACGCGTGGGGCATTCGTGCGCGTCACGGCAACGCAACCGTGCACCTACTCACCAACCCGCGTGATATCGCCTGGGCCTACTTTAACAGAGGCTACTACAATGAGGCGGCGCACCGTTTTGCCGCCGTTGGCGCCGACGAGCCCGGGCACGCCGACCATGTTGCTTGGCAACTGAGCCAATGGATGGGCGAACGGCGAAATGAACCCACGTCCTTGCCGACCAGCGTCAGCGCAATAGCCCCCCTTGAGCAATACGGGCTCGCCGAACACTTGCTGAACGGCTTGCCGGGGTATGCGGCCACGCTGATCACAAACAAGGTTGAGCAAAGCACACTGCACCGTCCGCGCGATCCAAACCCCCAGCCCTATCATGAAGTCTCGCTTGGCGCGTTGGAACCGGGCCATTACCGTGTTCGCATCGAAAAAACCCCCACCGGTAGGCAAGCGGAGGCAGACGCACTCAATGCACTGGTGCTACTGCCCAATCATGTTCTGGCCTCGGCCACTTTTTCACCGGATCAATGGCAATTGGAGCTCTCCTTTGTGCTCGGCCACGACGATGAGCTGCCGGTCATCCAATTTCACGGGACAGAAGAAAGCCTTGAGTCACTTCGTCAGGTCGTATTACGTCCGCAACCACTTGCCACGCAACACGAATACCAGGCGCTGACGCAATCCTTGCGCGAAAATCGCTTCGATCAGTTTACCTGGTCAGCCCTTAGCTATCCGTTTTTGGTAGAGGCGGGACAGCGCTTGGCCGCCCATCAAGAATGGCCGGCGGCGCTCGCTGCGTTCACCGCTGCCATCGACGCAGCCCCTTGGCGCACGGAAGCCTACACCTACCTGGCACGCGCTCGGAACCACGACACGGGCCTGTCCGAAGAAGTCGAAGCCCGGATCGCAGACCTCCTCGCCCCCTACATCGCGACCGCGCATCAGCGCGCCATCGTCCCCGTCGATGTGACGTTCCGTAACGGCGCACAATTGACCGGCTACCAGTTGAAACGCAACCGCTATCGGCCGGGCGAACGCGTTGGCCTCATGCTGCATTGGGCCGAGCCAACGCTGAATCGTAGTCACTATCGGGAACACGGCTGGATTCACTTGGTGCCGGTCAATCATAACGGCGAGACCCAGCACGGAGGCGAATCAATGCAGAGTTGGCACTTGCGCGGCCAGCTTGCGCACCACTTCACGCCGCCCTTTTCGGAAATCGAGCTGCCGCATGACATCGCGCCCGGCCGCTATGACGTGAAGGTCGGCATCTGGATCCCGGCTCAGCGCCGCCCCATCCGCATACAATCATCCGAAGACTTGCCGTATGATCGACGCGGCGTCTTCTTGACCACCATTGAAGTGGCCACCCCATGAAACGCGCGCTCCAACCGTACTACATTCTCGTTGGCGGACTGTTCGTCGCCGGTTTAGCGGCCCGGCTGTATGCCGCTTGGTGTGTCCGGCATAACCTCAATCTCGATGCCGGGGTCGTGGCGCTAATGGCCAAACACATCGCCGAAGGCCGCGCCTTGCCCACCTTCTTTTATGGCCAAGCCCATATGGGCAGCCTGGAAGCGTTGTTCAGTGGTTTCTTTTGTTGGGTGTTCGGCGTTTCCGGCTTCGCCGTTTGCCTGGGCACCGTGTTCGTTTCCGTGTGGCTGCTGCCCATCGTCTATCTTTGGGCCAAACAGGCGGCCGGCCGCACGGCTGGCGCTGTTGCACTCGCTTTCACTGTCGTCGGACCGAGCGGATTCTTCCACTACAACGCCACGCCGCGCGGCGCCTATGCCGCCGCGTTAACGCTGGGGGCCTTTCTGCTCTGGTATGCGACATGCATGGCTGTCCGCTTTGCGCGGGACGGCGAACAACGCGTACGCGATTTCCTGATTCTTGGGATTGCGGCCGGCCTGGCCTGGTGGTCGAGCCAGCTCACCACCGCCGCCATCATCAGCGCGGCGTTGCTGCTCTTGATTGTCCTGCAGCGTGCCGCCTTCACCTGGCGCATCCTGATCGGCGCATTGGGATTCTTCATCGGCAGCGCTCCTTTCTGGCGCTACAACCTCCTCCACGACTGGCCGTCCTTTGCCTTTGCCGATACCTTCGGACGCGTGGCCTTCAGTGACGCGGTCATCTGGTTCTTCACCGATCGTTTCACGAGCTTGATGCTTCCGTACACCGACTGGCCCTATGTCCGCGCTGTTACACTGGTGTTATATGTGGTGATCGTCATCCTCGGGCTGGCACTCCTCGTCTACGGCTGGAGCAAGCCAACCCGCCGGCAAGACCCGCGATCCATTACCCTGCTGGGCCTCGTCCTTTTCACCCTGCTATTCGCAGCCATCTATGCCACCTCCCATTTTGCAGCCATCGCCACACCGCGTTACTTCCTGCCCATGGTCGCCCCCATCGCTGTCTTGCTGGGCGTCGTCACGCAATGGCTCACTGGAATCGGTATTCCCCGCTGGCTGGCGATTGTGCCAACCCTTTTCCTTATCGCCGGCCAATATCCGGCACTCCCCTGGGCACGGCACTTCGAGGCGGAGGCCACGCAACGCCAGCATCGGCTGGAAAAATTAGGCGAAGCCTTGGAGACCATTGAGGAGCGGGTGTTCTATGCCCCGGTCAATCTGCGCGCGTGGAACTTTGCCTTGCGGGAACGCTTCGTCTTCGTCGATC
>SLAD01000151.1 GCA_007126995.1 Kiritimatiellia bacterium
GGAAAAGGTGCTGGCCCCCGGCGAATCACTTGACAATACGCTCTTCATCTCGTTGCATCGCTTGACCGATATCCCATCGGACCCTTGCGCCCTGGCCGCGCTGGTACAACAGAAACTCGGGGAACGCGCGCCGACGGATGACGAATCCGTAAGCGACCTCGATGAAGATGATTTGGAAACAGAAGAACCATGAGACTACTGCTCAGCAATGACGACGGTATCCACGCGCCCGGGCTCGCGGCGCTCCATGAGGCGCTGCGCGATATGGCGGAGGTACACATCGTGGCGCCCGAATACGAGCGCAGCGCGGTCGGACACGCCATCACTATTTATGATCCGCTGAAAACCAAGAAGGTTTACAAGGACGGGGCTTTTTTTGGCTACGCCGTGGACGGCACGCCGGCGGACTGCGTCAAACTGGCCTTGGGCGCGTTGCTGCCCGAGCCGCCCGACTTCGTGATCAGCGGTATCAACCTGGGCCCCAACGCCGGTATCAGCGTCTTGTATTCAGGCACCGTTTCCGCGGCCACGGAAGGCACGATCCTCGGCATCCCCAGCATGGCCATCTCGCTCGCCACCTTTAAGGATCCGGTCTGGGATACCGCAAAGCGGGTCGCGCGGGAAATGGTGGCTCGCCTACAGTCCGACGGCCTGCCACAGGAGACGTTGCTGAATGTAAACGTCCCCAACATCCCGCTCGACCAGTTACAGGGCACCCGCATCACGCGCATGGGCCGCTCCCGCTACATCGAGACGTTCGAGCGCCGTACCGATCCGCGCGGCCGCGCCTACTACTGGATGGACGGCGAGATGGCATTGCTCGAAGACCCGGTCGACACCGATCTGCAAGCGCTGGAGGACGGTTACGTCTCACTCACCCCGCTGGGCTTTGACTTAACCCGGCACGCCGCCCTGCCGCATTTCGAGAAGTGGCGCGATGCCGTGCATCCCGACTCACTCGACGAAAAGGATCAGGTGGCCTCATGATTCGGACCCGCTTTGCTCCCAGCCCAACCGGCCACGTACACATCGGCAACATGCGCGCGGCCATCTATAACTGGCTCTACGCGCGACACCACGGCGGCCAATTCCTGCTGCGCATGGAAGACACGGACCGTGAACGCTCCACACCGGAAGCCGTGCAGACGGTGCTCGACGCGATGGACTGGCTGGGCCTGGACACGGACGGAAACCCGGTCTACCAGTCGCAGCGTCGCGAGGCGCATCTCGCCGCCGCGGAACAATTGCTCGCTGACGGACATGCGTACAAATCGGACAAGGGCGGCACCGGTCGCGGCGAAGCGGTCGTGTTCCGCATGCCCGGCAGCGACATGTCTTTCGCCGACGGCGTGAAAGGCACGCTCACCAAGAAGGCCGAACACCTGCAGGATTTTGTGATCGTGCGCTCGGATGGCTCGCCGGTCTTCCATCTCGCCAACGTAGTGGACGACATCTCCATGCAGGTGACCGACGTCATTCGCGGGGACGACCACGTCGAGAACACCTTCCGGCATCTCGCCCTGTATCAGGCGCTAGGAGCGCCCGTTCCCAAATTCGCGCATCTCCCCATGATTGTGAATGCGCAAGGCAAACCCTACTCCAAACGCGACGGCGCCGCCTTCGTTGGCGACTTCCGCGCCGGCGGCTACCTCGCCGAGGCGTTGTTCAATTATCTCGTGCTGCTGGGCTGGTCGCCCGGCGATGATCGCGAGGTGTTCACTCGTCCGGAACTGATCGAAGCCTTCAGCCTGGATCGTGTGCAGTCAAGCGCCGCGCAATTCGATTGGAAGAAATTCGAGTGGATGAACGGAGAACATTTACGTGCCCTGCCGCGGGACGTTCATCGCGCGCAATACATTCAGGCGATTCCGAACGCGCAAGCAGACGCCGAATATCTCGATGCCGTGATTACCGTGATGGAAGAGCGGATCAAGCGCTGGGAAGATATCCCAGCGATGGCCGGCTTCTTCTTCACCGATGACTATGCCTATGACGAGGCGGCGGTGCAGAAGCGCCTGCACAAAGAGGGCGCACTCGATTTGCTGGCCGCGCTGGAAGCCGCCTACGCCGCGTTACCGGACTTCACTGCCGAATCCGCTGAACAGGCGCTGCGCCAACTCGCAGAGGAACGCGGCGTCAAGCCCGCCGACCTGATTCACCCCGTCCGCATCGCCGTGTCGGGTATCCCGCAAGGGCCCAGCCTCTTTCACATGCTGGCGGTGCTGGGCCGGGACCGCGTGTTGAAGCGCATGCGCCGCACGCGCGAAAAATTTTGCTAAACGCGACGCGGATCAATAGGCTACACCGCCATGAATAACGAGCAACCATCCGCCAACGAGAGCGAAGCGACTGCGCCCCGTCATTTCATTCGCCAAACGATCGACCGCGATCTCGCGGCCGGCAAGAATGAAGGACGCGTCATCACCCGCTTTCCGCCGGAACCGAACGGCTACCTGCACATCGGGCACGCAAAATCGATCTGCCTTAATTTTGGGCTGGCGCTTGAATATGCTGGCCGTTGCCACCTGCGCTACGACGACACCAATCCCGCCGCCGAGGATGTCGAGTATGTCGATGCGATCGAAGCGGATGTCCGCTGGCTAGGATTCGACTGGGGCGAACACCATTACTTTGCCTCCGATTACTTCGAACAGCTGTACACCTATGCCGAGGAACTGATCGAGAACGGCAAGGCCTATGTCTGCACGCTCTCGCCGGAAGCGTTCAAGGAATACCGCGGCGTACCCACCCGGCCCGGCAAGGAAAGCCCGTCACGGAATCGTCCGGTCGCCGAGAGCCTTGATCTGTTTCGTCGCATGCGCAGCGGCAAGTTTGCCGATGGTGAATACGTCTTGCGCGCCAAAATCGATATGGCCTCGCCCAATTTGCATATGCGCGATCCAGTCCTCTATCGCATCAAGCGCTTCCATCACCATCGCACCGGCGATCAGTGGTGCATCTATCCGATGTACGACTTCGCGCACTGCATCTCGGATGCGATCGAAGGCATCACCCACTCCATCTGCACGCTGGAATTTGAGGTGCATCGTCCGCTCTACGACTGGATTTTGGATAACATCTCGGTTCCGTGTCACCCGCAACAGATCGAGTTCGCGCGACTGAATCTCAGCTACACCGTGATGAGCAAACGGCGCCTGCTCCAACTTGTGCAGGAGGGCCGCGTCGAGGGTTGGGACGATCCGCGTATGCCGACCTTGTGCGGGATGCGACGACGCGGCTATCCGCCGGCCGCCATCCGCCAGTTCTGCGAGACGATTGGCGTAACAAAGTTCGATAGCACGACCGAGATGGAACTGCTCGAACACTGCGTGCGCACGGACTTGAACAAACATGCCCTGCGCCGCATGGCGGTGCTGGACCCGATCAAGGTGGTCATCACCAACTTTCCGGACGAATCCGAACGCATCGTTCAGGCGATCAATAATCCGGAGGATGAACAGGCGGGCACGCGTCCGATGGCGTTCACCAAGGAAATCTACATCGAGCGCGCCGATTTCGCAGAGGAACCGCCGCCGAAGTATTTCCGACTGGCCCCGGGCAAGAGTGTACGGCTGCGCTATGCAGGATTCATTACGTGCGAGTCCGTCGAAAAGGATGACGCGACGGGGGAGATTCGCGCCCTGCGTTGTCGCTGGGATCCGCCTGAAACGAAGGTCAAGGTGAAGGCAACGATTCACTGGGTCTCCGCGACCCAATCGCAGCAGGCCGAGGTCCGTCTCTATCAGCGCCTGTTCACGGTCGCGGACCCGATGGATGACAAGGAGCGGGAGTTCACCGATTTTCTCAATCCGGATTCATTGCGCGTGGTACAAGCGCGCGTGGAACCGGCCTTGCTGGAGGCCGCGCCCGGCGACGCGTTTCAGTTCGA
>SLAD01000105.1 GCA_007126995.1 Kiritimatiellia bacterium
AATTACATCCGCGGCAAGTTTTGGGAAATCCTGATCGTGTGGGGCGTTACTACCGCGACATTTACGATCCTGGGGCTGGAATTCGCCATGTTGATCGGTTTCTTCGTCGGATTATCCGTACTGATACCGTATATCGGCGCCACCGTCATGACGTTGCCGGTAGCGTTGATGGGCTACTTCCAATTCGGCTGGAGCCCGGACTTCTTCTACATCATCACCGCCTATTTGGTGATCCAGTTGCTGGACGGTAATCTGCTGGCGCCCCTCTTGCTGTCGGGCGTTGTGAATCTACACCCGGTCGCGATCATCGTTGCGGTATTGGCTTTTGGGGGTATCTGGGGATTCTGGGGGGTCTTTTTCGCGATCCCGCTCGCGACCTTGGTCCAGGCCGTCTTGCAAGCGTGGCCGCGTAAACCGCGCAGCAAAGAAGCCGAGCCGTTACCCGCCATGTAGCGAGGCGGGATGGATTGCCGCCGTGAGGCGGTTCGTTAATGTCTCTGGCCTCTTCGCATTCCTGCTGCCCGTATCAAGGCGGCCTACGAAATGAGGACTCAGAGTTGTAGGCCGGGCCGAATCTGGCGCGGCTGGGTCGGGCTGGGGACGAGCTGTTGGAATTCTCGTGTCTGATGAAGAGGAGCGAATCGCTCGTCACCGCGCAGGGTATCCCGGACCGGCTGTCCGCCGACTTCGATCGCGCGTCGAATCGCGTGCAGAGCCTGTTCCTGTTGTTGACGCGACACGTGTAGTGCGGCCAGCTCGATCCAGATGCTGGGATTGCGGGGTTCGCGTTGCAAATAGCGGTTGAAGGCATGCTCCAACAGGTCCATGCGCTGCGCCTGGGCCAGGACTTGGGCCAACTGCAGGTAGGTGTTGGCCGGCACCTCATCATTCTGGAGCAGGTTGATGGCCAATCCTTGCAGTTGATGGGGCATCTGCAAATCGACATAAATGCGGGCCAACTCGATTGCTGCGTCGAGATCGGCGGAACCCTCCGAAAATTGCTGTTCAAGCACTTGTCGGCGCTCATCCTTTTCTTGCATATCGACCAGTTGGTCATAGAACATGATGACGCGTTCGTTGCGTGGGTCACCGGCGCGCAAGTTTGCAATGATTTCCCGTGCATCCCCGATCCGTCGTTGTTGCAAGTACAGTTCGGCGAGCCGGAAACTGGCCTCGGGGCTGAGCGGATACAAATCGATCGATTGCAGGAAAGCGGTTTCGGCGTCCTCAAATTGTCGGCGATAGGCGTAGATGCCGGCGATGGCGCTACGCAGTTTGGAGAACGATTTGCGCGCCACGATATCCCGCTGGAAACGCGGATTATTCACCAGCTTTTCGGTATACCAAGCGCAGAAGGCTTGGTCATTATCGGTCATTTCCTGGGTCAACTCGATCGGTTCAGGATTGAGCTTCAGAATCAAGCCGTGCGGTTGCAGGTAGGGGTACATCCACTGGATGACGTAGCTCTCTTCAACGTAGAACGGATGCAGGGCTTTGTTGTTTTCAAAGATCATTCGGCAGAGAATACCGTTGATCATCATCACGCCCGCGACGCCTTGCACGCTGACCCGGCCATCGCGCACCACCACGTCGGCGCCCGGCGGAATCCGGCCCGCCTGCACGTCTTCGACGTATTCCTGGAAGGCTTGGTTGCTGTCGCGCTGGGAGGGAATCCAGATGCGGTCGCTGTACAAGTCGCGCATAGCAGCCATGTAGGTCTGGTCCGCCAACGCGTTTTGGGTAATCAGGTAAACATCGGGACGTGAGAGAGCCGAGAAGATCATGTAGGTCGGCACAAAACGCCCGGGATCGGTGCCCCCGAAAAAGATCGCGTCTTCTTCCATGCGGGGGGGATAGTCCGGTGTGGGATAGTCCGCCCAGATTTCTTCGAAGCGCTCCGGTCCGTACTTGCGTTTCAGGTCGGCCTTGATGGCGTGCACGCCTTCCAGTGACCAGTGCCCGAATTGCCAGCCGAAGTCATGGCCGCGCTGCTCGGCGCCACCGATGGCTTCGATTTGATATTCATAATTGAAGTTCCGGTAGAGGAGCGTGACGGGCAGCAGGAAGGAAAGTCCCAATGCCACATATTTAACCGATCCAAAAGCGGGGAAGCGCGCGAGGCGGATTTCAATAAAGGACAACGCGAAGATAATACTGTAGCCCAGCCATAAGGCGTAAACCGCGTGCGAGAGAATCAGAAAGCGTCGCTGAATGAATAGGGTTTGGATGTCGAGCGTCGGGTTCAGGAAGATGATCAGCATGACGCTGACAAAGAAGAAGGCGGCCAGCACGGTTACGAACCACGTCAGGATGCGGCGCTGCACTTGCCGGAAAAAGAAGAACGGCAGGATGGCCATCAGCATGGTCGGCAACGTGAACTGAAGCCGTACGCTCTGAGCGTACATGATGACCTGCGCAAAGAATTGCTGTGGGTCTTGGAAGATTGCGGCTGGCGTGATGCGCTCGTATTGGCCGCGCGTGAATGAATGCACAAAACCTTCGAAAGTGCGCGTGTAGCCCCAGTTATGCGGCGGATTTTGTTCCGAGGCCACCGGCATAAAGAGATAGAAGGATAAGCCGAGCGCAATCGCACCCACACTGATCAGTATCCGCTTCCACTCGGTCAGCAAACTCTTAAAGAAAAGGAACAGGATCAGCGGCACCAGAAAGAGCAGCGCGGCGATCACAACTGCCACATTGCTGTCCCCGTCCGCTTCGCCGCCGAAAGCGCGCCAGAGCAGGAAGGCCGCGACGGCGGGACAACCCAATGCCACGGCATCGCGCCAGAGGCGTAGATCACGGAACAGCACGGCAAAGAAAAAGGCGGGCGAAAGAAAAAAGAGCGTGTGGTGATTAGTGAGTCCCAGCCCGAACAGGTAGGCCAAGGTGTATAGCGCCCAGTTATCCGCCGGACGGGACATCCAGCGGTAAAGCATTAGCAGTAGCACGATCATGAAGAAACAGTTGAGCGCGTAAACTTCGATGATGACGGCTTGCGACCACAATACGGGGCTGAAGGCGAGCAGCAAGCCGGCCGTTACGCCCGCCGTCCAGCAGATTTTTGATTCGTTGGCCAAGCCGAGTACATCGGTTGCACGCTTCATACCGCGCATCATGTCGGCGCCGGAGCGACTCACCAATAGCGCGAGAAAGGCACAGGCCAAGGCCGCGAAAGTGGCGGACATGAGGCCTACGGCCCAGGCGGGATTCGGATGGCCGTGATATTCAATCCCATGAAACACCCATTGGAAGAACCAAGCGAGGAGCGTCCATAAGGGGTAGCCGGGTGGGTGAGGCACACCCATGTAGTCCGCCGCGACGGCCAGTTCGCCCGAGTCTTCCAGGGTGACGGAGGGAGCCAGCGTATAGAGGTAGACGGCGAAGGCGATTAGCAGGACCGTCCAGAACGCGCCCCAGTCGGCCCGGCGAAAGAAGGCGCCGGATTGCTGATCGAAGAAAGTGGCTTTCTGCTCAGCACCCGCGGACTTTACATGCGTGGCATTTGTTTCGGTCATTTTCAGCAAGCGCAGCAAGGTCATCTGCGCGGTCTCCTCACTAGCTAGATGAAAGTAGTGGTAACGGCGTTTAAGGTCAAGCCGACGCGATTGCCGACATTCGGGTATTGACAGCCCCTAGGACAGACCGTTATGTCCTTTGCCCCTTATGGCTTCCATATGCACAGTTGATCTTGGTTTGCGCAGCTATCCCATCGATATTGGGGCGGGCCTGTTGTCGGCGATTGGCCCGCGTTGTCTCGATGAAGGGCTGGCGGGCCGCGCCTTGATTGTCATCGACGAAGGCGTGGCCGAATTATACGGCCCGACCCTGCGCCAATCCTTGGGAGCGGCTGGGATTCATGCGGCGG
>SLAD01000272.1 GCA_007126995.1 Kiritimatiellia bacterium
AGAGTTACTTTCTGGTTTTTCATCGTCCGGCTCTTCAGTCGCCGGTCTTCTCCGCATTCTGGCAAAAAGTCGGCGCCCATGGCGATATTTGGGATGTCATTATACGCTATGAGGTCACGTTGACCCGCACCCTGCTCCGAGCCGGCTTCTCGCATACCCCGGTGGTGGATACCTCGCGGGAGCAAGACGGAAAAGCCAACTGGTCCCACTATCATCCCGACCGCCTGCTTGCCTATCGGGTTCCCTTCATCAAAATCAAGAGTTTGCCGCTGCACTTTGCTCCGCGCAAGCTGCTCGACGAAATCCGCGCGCACTCCGCCTATCCGATTCCCTTGATCGAAGACCATTATCATCGCTATTACCGGCCGGATCTTTCCCTGTGCGTAACCGATCCGGTCGCGAACCCCGCGCCGGTCGACGCCATGCCTTCATGCATCCAGACGGCGCTTCACGTGCATGTACATGATCCGAAGATACTCCCGCATATTTTCGGTAACGGCGCGCCGTGGGCACACGAAACGGATGTGTATCTGTCTGCACCGGACGGAACCCCCTGCCACGAAGTCGCGTCTACGATTCAACGCATCGCCCCGAAAATCCCGATTAAGGAAATACTGCCCTATGCGGAAGGCGACCACCCCTGGGTGGTTCACGCCGGACGCTTCGAGACCTATGACGTGGTCGGCTATATGTGCCCTGATGACGTGGCGATGTGCGATTCTTCGACACTCCAGCCGCGCGTCTGGCAGGATAATGTGCCGGTGTCTTGGGCACCATGGCTCGCGCTCTTTGCCGCCGATCCCCGGCTCGGCTTGCTATTCGCGGATCGGCCGACGCTTGCACGATGTCATCCCACCGATCCGGACAAGGCGGATGATCTCGACTTCCTCAAGCGGGCGATTCGGGATATGCTCGGCGTACGTCGGCTGGACACTACGGATATGGATTCGATGGTCGTCCCGTCCGCTCCGGTGTTCTGGTATCGGCCCGACGCGCTCGTGCCGATGCTCGACTGGTTGCGGGCGAACGATGACGCACCATGCGGGCGACGGACCAGGATTGCACTGCGTCTTTTGCCGGTCTACTCCACCTGGATCCGTGGATACCGTTTTCGGATCATCGCATCGCTCGATTCGATGAGCGGGTCGTTATGCCATCAACAGGCCGTCGCAGACCAAGCCGAGCGGCGCGCGCGGGAGCGTCTGCCGCTCACCCTTCACTATCATCTGATGCGCCGTCTCCGTCGACTCCAGCGGCGCGCAACGCAAATTGTAAAGATGGAGCAAGTATGAAACCGGGCACAAATATCCTCCTTCCACGTATTCACTCCCTGTTCTCGTTTCTCGCCCGTAAGGCCGGACGTGATAAGTCTCATTTCAATATTCTGGACCGCATAGTGGGATCGGCGCCCTCGCCCCAAACCCTGCTGGACATTTTTGAAGGAGAATGGTTCTCGCGGCTTCCAGCGCCATACGACACGTTGACAGCCGGTGGGATGGATATTTTCGACGATGACCGCATCCGATGGTTTTTCGATACGATCGGACCCGAGCGCGTCCAAGCTGCTCGGGCGCTGGACCTTGGCCCGCTCGAAGGCGCTCATTCGTATATGTTGGAGAAATATGGTGCCGCCGAGGTGGTGGGCGTGGAGGCGAATACCCGCGCATTGCTGAAGTGCCTGATTGTGAAGGAAATCCTGGGGATGTCGAGGGTCCGGTTTCTCTGTGGAAACTGCGTCGAGTACCTACGCAGCAATTCCACTCCCTTTGACATTTGTATTGCGTCGGGTGTGCTGTATCACATGCGGAATCCTGCGGAACTCATCGCCCTCTTGTCCGAACAATGTCGCGGCCACGTCTATTTCTGGACCAACTATTACGACGAAGAAATCATGAGCGCGCACCCCGATATTCCCCACCGGTTCGCGGGCTCGTCGTCCGCCAACCATCAAGGCTTTGCGCATACGCTCTATCATCAGGAATATCGCGAAACGCTGAACACGAAGACCTTCATCGGAGGGGTGGAAAGCTCGAGCAACTGGATGTCCAAGGACGACATTCTCCGGTGCTTGGAATACTTTCAGTTTGAGATCCTCCGCATCGACGACCAGCCGGATAACGCACTGAGCCCGTGCATCTCCATTGCCGTGCAACGCGCCCCCTCATAAGAGATTATGGAGCAACCTGCGGATCACCCGGACGGGCTTTCTTACCCACCAAAGGATGTTCGCTTTCGGGCAGGGAGAGGCGTCTCGCCGAGTCGTTTTCTTTCCCGACTTCAAACGTCTTCTTCAACGGGCTGAGGGTGCCCCCCCCGCTTACGTTCGTTTCGCGTCAAGGCATCCGAGCGCCACAGGAGACCGGCCCCGATCGCGTTGTTCAACAGTAAGCCGAACAAGTTGAAGAAACTGACCAGCAACGCAATCTCCAGCGGCACGCCAAACAAGCCGTACACCACAATGAATGCGCCTTCCCGCACGCCGAGTCCGCCGAATGAAATCGGAACCAGAAAAATGAGAAAGAATACCGGCGCCGCGAAGAGATTGACCAGGAAGTGTATCTGATGATTCAGCCCGAGAAAGATCAGCTGGCTACATACCGCAGCGGTTGCAAGAATGCCGACCGAGTACAGGAACGCGACCGCCAGAAGCGAGGGGTGCTGGAGGATCGTCAAAGGGTTGTGAGATTTCCGGTAATCGCGCAGCACGGCTTCCGCCATGCGCTCGTTCCGGATGGACCTGATACGCTTCTCGATGAATCGATCACCGTACTCACGAACGTGCTGAACCCACGGATGAGTCCGGGCTTTATACGCTGCGATACCGAATAATACTCCCGCCAACACCGCGACAAGCAAGAAAATGTAGGCCTTTTGGAAGAAGGCGGTATCCACCGTCATCCGGTTGATGACCAAAGGGAACATGACCAGGCACATCGTCAGGACGACACACAGGCCGATGATTTTTTCGGCCAGAATGGTGATGAAGGCGGTCATGTAGGCTTTCAGTCGGCGCCCCAGGGCCATGATACGGTATGCTTCCCAGCCGATACCGCCCGGCGTAAAGTACCCGACCGCCACGCCTGCCCAATACTCCGTAAGCATGAACCAAGCCGAGAGATGCGTCTTCGCGCAATGATTTGCGATCAACCTCCACCGAAAAGCGCCGAGCACCATTTGGAGGGGCCTTAACGACACGCCCAGCAGGATATACAGCAGCGTCGTATCCTGCAGGCTGTCCAGCAGCCGGACAAAGTCGACTCGACTCAAAATAACGTAGAGCAGGACGACAGGCAGGAGATAGAAGAGGACCCGCCGGATTCTCGATGAAATATTCCTGGAATCCGCCATATCACTTCTTTTGCAGAAAGAGACCTTTAATAGATGAAAGTATCTGGCCCGCCATCTGCGCCACGCCACGTCGCCGGGCGATATCCCAATAATTCGCACAGGCCACACGCAAATATGCAGGCTTCAAGACATGCCACATGCGCAGCCACCCCAGTGAGCGCCCCCGGTTAATCGCCTTGCTCAGCCGTTCAATGCGGCCGTGAATCCTGAGCGCGCGCTGTTCTTCCACATCCCGCGGCATCCCCTCCGCATCGATTCCAAAGGGAGCAATTGCCAACTCACGGATCGTGGCGTCCTGCCCGTGAATCACGGTCCAGGCGGCCGCATCGAACCAGGGCTTGAACGGATAGTCCGCCGATTCGGGAAATAGATAGTTTCCGGTGCCCCAGAGTATCGCGCCGTCATCAAACACCGTATATCCGCTGACGCAATGGGCGTGGTGAAAGAACACCACATGGGCGCCCGCCCGCCGACAGGCATCCGCCAATCGACGCATCACCGGCGTGGGGACCGG
>SLAD01000185.1 GCA_007126995.1 Kiritimatiellia bacterium
ACCTAGTAGAGTACGTACGGGAGTAGGTAATAACCAGCCTAGAAAGAATAGGCTTCTACGTAGAAGGTGTCAATGCTCGAATGGCGCCGGAATGGCGCCGGAATCGGGGTCAGCCCTTTTTAATCAATGCAAGGCCATCGTAAAACGCTTGGTCCGCTCAGCTGCGCTAGTACGGGCCGTATTTCCTTTTGTTCCGCCCCAATTTTGGCACACTCGCGCCATGAACATGAAACGTATGACGTCCCGGCGCACACAGGTCATTGATTCTCAACCTTCCTGGCTGGTACGTTCCGACGCGGTTGCGTGCGCGGTGACGAAGCAGGGCGGACACATGGGGCCTGTTGTCTTTTTCCCGGATGCACGGACTCCGATACAACCCTACTACGTCAGTCCTTGGCAAGGTGAGGCGACGCGTCCTGATGAGCCGGTGCTGCGTACGCTGCGGGGTGACTTCCTCTGTTTCCCGTTCGCGGCGGGTCCGCTTTGGCGAGGCGAGCAGCACCGGTTACATGGTGAGACTGCGTATGCGGCTTGGAAACAGCCGCGCTGGTCCAGCCGGGACGGTGTGCATCAGTTGAGCGTGGAAATGCAGCCGCGCGTACGGCCCGGCCACGTCACAAAGCGTATATGGCTGCGGGACGGCGAGAGTGTCATCTACACTCAACATGAGCTGCGAGGCTTTCGTGGGCGCATGCCGCTGGGGCATCATGCCACCTTGGCGCCCCCCGCCCGCGGGCTCCTGCGCATCAGCACATCGCCCCTTCAGTTTGGCTGTACCTTGCCTCGAAGTGCGCTCCAAACGCAGGACCGGGAATACTACGCTTTGGCGCCCAAAGCCCGCTTCCGGGATCTGAAACGGGTACCTACGATCTGGAAGGATGAACCGTTTACGGACTGTTCGGTCTTCCCCGCGCGCGAAGGTTTTGTGGATATCTTGAGTGTCTATGCAAAAGATCCCAAGGCACCCGCTTGGACCTGTGCAGTGGCTTCGGAGAGCGGCTACCTCTGGTTTGCCCTGAAAGATCCCGGCGTCTTGCCTACGACCACGATGTGGATGGAGAACCGGGGTCGGCACGCCGCTCCTTGGAATGGGCGCAACTGTTGCATCGGCTTGGAGGATGTTTGCTCCTACCATGCCGAGGGCGTAAAGGCCTCAGTGCAACGAAATGACCTGAACACGAACGGGATCCCCACCAGCCTCTTGTTAAATCCTCGCCGACCCACATTCATCAACTACATTCAAGGCGTGGCCCGTATTCCCCGCTCGTTCGACCGGGTGAAGAAAGCGCGTTTTGACAATGACGGGGTGACCTTTATGGCGGACTCCGGGGATGCGGTGAACGTCTCCGTATGTCATTCCTTTATTCAGGATGGCCGCCTGACATAAGTGTGCCGTGCACGATCCCTATATGTGAGACATTCGAACGCTTGATGACTTACGAGTAGTAGTCCGGGATCCGCAGGCGGAGCCGGCCCTCGACGGGCGGCAGCGCAATGGTGCCCGCTTCAACGGGTAGGGGCTCGCCCTCCGGTTCCGCGGTCACAGATTGTACGGATTCCGGTAGGCACAGGGTTTGTCCGGCGAACCCGAGGCGCTCCGAAACGATGTCCGCGCCCTCCGCCTTACGTTCGGGGAGATAGTGCAAGAGGGTGAGGAGCAGATCATTTCCCTTTCGCATGGGGTACACGCGCACCGTGGACTTCACGCCCCATCCGGTTCGGGGCGGCCCGATTAGATCCAAGAGCGCAGCAGACACCGCTTTGAAGGCGGCGAGGTTAGCGGAACGGCGGTAGTCGGTGAATACCGGGTCGGCAAAGTATATCCAGTTGTCCGCGCGCAGCACGGCCGGTTCGCCGAGCATGTCCTTCCGGGGCGGCGCTTGGAAATGGGAACAGAACTTCAAATCGCTGCGCTGGAAGTAGGGGGCAACGCGGTCGACCAGCACCTCGACCGAAGCGGAGGCCTCGATTCGCAGTCCACGCGGATAGACCACGCGGTCGTCGTCGCCAAGGGATTCTTTCCATGCATCACGGGCGCGCCAGTAGCTGGGGGCATAGGCGCACTCGCCGTTCCGGGTTAAGGACGCAAAAGGGCCCCAGCCCCGGTCCGCGTCTTGGAACACAGTGTCGCAGGCGGCGATGATCTTCCCTCCCTGCGCGGCGAAGGCGGCGATGGATTCACGGAACGCGGTCGATAGCGGAATGCCTTCTCCGAGCATCAGCAGATCGTAGCCCTCCAAGGAATCTTGATCATTAACGAGAGCCGCGTCGTAGTGCAGCTCCTCGCAAAGCCGCACCATGGCTTCTTCAACCAGCGTGCTTTCGTGTTCGTCCTGTTCGGGATGATGCGGACAAACAATTGCAATTTGAGGGCAGGGAACACTGCCTTCGTAGAACGACTCGGCTGCTGCGCATTGGGCGAAGACCTCGCTGATCAATTGGTAGGCTCCTTCGTCCAGCGTGCCTCGCGGCCCCAACTGGTCGCCCACGGAATTCGCTCCGCCCATAGCCTGTGAACGGAAACACTCGTATTCCAATGCGGGGACGGATTTGATGGCGCCGAAATCGCCCCACATCTTTTGGAAGCGTCCGGTCATGCCCAGCCACGGTTTGCGGGTGCGCAGATTACGGGCGACGCGAGGGAAGTGGTGATAGCTCCAAAAGCCGGAGGGCAAGGATTCGATTTCAAAATGGGTCTGCTGATCACCCCGCGCCAGCGCGCCCAGATGGCCGTCCACAAACAGGCGGTTTTCGGCGTTGTAGAAGATCGAAGCTTCGGGGGCCTGGGCTTGAATCAGCGGGGTAAACTTTTCCGCGAATGCGGCCTGTGCCATCGCCTCGTAACGGGCGTGGGTCACGGGATCGCGGCCCATCAGTCCGTGCCGCTCGCGGAAACGGATCGCGTGATCGCTCCAGTCGGCGCGCGGATGCATCGCCAGCATGTCGAGGAAGAGGCCGTCGCAGGGGTAACGGTCCAATAGTTCTTGCAGATGCGCTTCGAAGTAGTCCTGATAATCGGGATGCAGAAAATTGAGCCAGCGGAAACGCCCCGGCTGCGTGGAGGTGCCATCGGACCCGTGGGTGTTCTGGGCGAAGCTGCCGTCCTCGCAAAGCTGTAGCCACTCCGGATAGCGCTGGGCCAAATTCTCTTCCCATCCGATGATGGTGTAGATGGGAGCGCGGATGCCTTCGCGGTGCAAGGCTTCGATCAGTTCGCCGGTGAAGTCGCGTCCGTTCAGGGCGGGGTGGCGCTCAACGATCTTCGAAGGATAGTAGCCCATTCCGTGCACGCACTTGGCAAAGACAATCACGCTGTTGACGTGCGCGTCTTTGAAACGCCGTGCCAAGACGGCCGGGTCGAAGTCGCAGAGCAGGTCGTCGATGTAAGGCGAATTGTGGAAATCGAGGTGGATCTGCCGGAGACAGTCATTCCAGGGATCGCGGCTAGGAGTGGTCATGGTGATGTCTCTACGATGGATAATAATGGTGCTGCAGGTGGTTTCAGTTTGCGGTGATCATGTGTCCGGCCTGCAGCCAGATCTCAAGGGGCGCTTCAAAGTCGATCTGTACGACGGTGGCATACTTGTCCAGCTCGGCGGAAGGTAAATCAATCCAGAGGACGCCGGGGATGTTGGCCCAAGGGGCGCCGCCAAGCACTTTGTGGGACAGGGCGTTCCCTGTGCCCAAACAGCGGACGCGTTTGACCTTCGCTTGCAGGCCTTTCACCGCGATGTCTTTCCAGGGCCGGTCGAAGACAAACAGATACAGCGTCTTGCGATCCTTGGACAATGTGCTGGCCCCGTAAAATAGCCCGGGGGGCAGGCCGGCCGTCGTGCCGTATACCGCGCGTTTAT
>SLAD01000062.1 GCA_007126995.1 Kiritimatiellia bacterium
GATCGTGTACAAACCGTTGCCTGAGGACGATCCGAAGATTCGCCAGCCCAATATCGACAAGGCGCGCGACTTGTTGAACTGGGAACCAACCATGGCATTGGAGCCGGGGCTGGAAAAAACCATTGCCTATTTCCGTAAGCTGATCGAAAAAAACGCGATTTAGACTTTTGCCGGATGCGTCGGAAGTTTACACTGCACGTCAGAAGCGAGGTGATGTGACCATGATCCTAAAATACAATAAGCCTGACGGCTCAAAACAAGCGTTCCCACTATCGGATAAGCCCGTGACCATTGGTCGTAGCCCGAAGGCCGACATCGTGCTGGAAGACGAGCGCGCTTCCCGCTTGCACTGTGGTATACGCTTGATCGACGATGAGTATCACGTGAAGGATCTGGCCTCGAAAAATGGTACCTACCTCAATGACGAGCGAATCGAGGCGGACGTCCTCAAGGTGGGCGATAAGATTCGCGTCGGTGGAACCGTGATCACAGTCGAGAAGGAAGGCTCGCAAGGCACGACAACCGCACTCACCGAAATGCAAGAGGCGATGAAGGGCGGGAAGGGCTACGATACGATTCTGAAAGAGATCGTAAAAGGGTCCTGAGAGCGTCGCTATGCCGTCGAAAAGTGGTTTTCTCGATAAGCTGATCGCGCGCTTGGATCGCCTCGATCCCGACAGCTTACAAACGCATTTTCTGCATCTCGCCGGCGAAAAAGGTTTATTGGAAACGATCTTTCACGCCATCCAGGAAGGGATCGTGGTGCTGGATGGCCGTAGCCGTATCGTTTACGCCAATCGTGCCACCGAAAAATTACTCGGGCTGAACATCGAGCAGGCGCAAGGCCAAGCTATCGGGCGTTACCTGCGCGAAGTCGAGTGGGATCTCGTCCTGGACCTCGACGAGAAAGAATGGTCCCGGTTAATGAGTCGCGAGGTGGAAATATCCTATCCCGAACATCGCTTTCTTGACTTTTACGTGGTGCCGCTGAGCTTGGTCAACCGCAACGAAAAGGGGGCGGTGGTCATTCTGCGCGACGTCACGCGGGAACGCGAAAATCAGGCCAGCACCGTGGAGTCCGAAAAAGTTCAGGCGCTCACCCTGCTCGCCGCCGGCGTCGCCCACGAAATCGGGAACCCGCTCAACTCGCTCAATATTCACCTGCAACTGATGCAACGGGAACTTCGCAACCTGCCCGACACCGAACGCGAGAATGTCACCGAACTCGTCGATGTCGCGATTCAGGAGGTCACCCGGCTGGATCAAATCATTCACCAGTTTCTGCGGGCCGTGCGGCCGACTCAACCGCAGTTGGAATCCTGCGATATCCATGTGCTCATCCAGGAAACGGTCAAAATCCTTCATCAGGAAATCAAGAACCGCGGGATCTTGATGGAAACCGATTTTGAGGAGGATGCGCCCGAATTGTCCGTTGACCGCGGCCAGATCAAGCAGGCCTTTTTCAATGTCATCAAGAACGCCATGGAGGCCATGAGCGAAGGCGGACTACTGAAAATCCAAACCTATGTCGAGGGACGTTTTGTGGCGGTGGCGATTCAGGACAACGGACCGGGCATCATGCCCGACGAACTGGGCAGTATTTTCGAGGCCTATCAGACGTCCAAGCAGGAGGGGAATGGGCTGGGTTTAATGATCGTGCAGCGTATTATCCGTGAACACGGTGGACAGATTGAAGTCGACAGTCGGCCGGGCGAGGGCACGACGTTTATTCTGTATCTGCCGCATGACACGCCGCGCATGCGCTTGTTGAAAGCGCATCGTGACGAAGCACACGAGAAGAGCAAGGGGCATGAGTAAGAAGGCCAAAATACTGATTGTGGACGACGAGAAAAGCACGCGCGACGGCTTAGCGCGGGCCTTGCAACGTCAATACGACGTGCAGGTGGCCGGCGACGGCATGGCCGCGCTGGCGCTGCTTGATCAGCAGCCGGTTGATGTCGTCCTGAGCGATCTCCGCATGCCCGGCATGGACGGGCTCGCCCTCATCCAACGCATTCTGGCCAAGACGCCGCAGCCGGCCTGTATCCTGCTGACCGCGTATGGCAGCATCGAGACCGCTGTGGAAGCGATCAAGCGTGGCGCCGCCGATTTCCTCACCAAACCGGTGAATCTGGATGAACTCGACATGCGCATTCGCGGTGCGCTCCGTGCCCGCACCATGGAGCAGGAAAACCGCGAACTGCGCGAGCAGTTGGATAGCCGCTTCGGTATGGAAAGCATTGTCGGCCAATCCCCCGCGCTGGAGGAGGTGCTGGACACAATCCGGCAAGTGGCGCCCTCGCGTGCGAACGTCATGATCCAAGGTGAAACGGGGACCGGCAAGGAATTGGTGGCGCGTGCCATACATCGCCTCAGTCCGCGCGCCAAAGCGCCGTTGATTACGGTGCATTGCGCCGCACTGCCGACCAACCTGCTGGAGAGCGAATTGTTCGGACACGAAAAAGGCGCATTCACCGGCGCCACCGATCGCCGTCAGGGTCGCTTCGAGTTGGCCGATGGCGGCAGCATCTTCCTCGATGAAATCGGCGAGATCGACACCACCGTGCAAGTGAAGATTCTACGCGTACTGGAAGAGCGCGCCTTCGAGCGGGTCGGCGGTCACGAGACGCTGGAAGTGGATGTGCGACTGATTGCCGCCACGAATAAAGATCTTGCGGCGATGGTGAAAGAGGGCACGTTTCGCGAGGACCTGTTCTATCGCCTCAACGTCGTGACCATTGCCTTGCCGCCGCTGCGCGAGCGGCGCGAGGATATCCCGTTGCTGATGCAAAAGTTTCTCGACGAGTTTAATCGCGAGAACAACAAATCGATCGAAGGGTTCACGTCGGATTGCCAACAGGCCTTGATCAGCTATGACTGGCCGGGAAACATTCGCGAGTTGCGCAACGTCATCGAGCGCATGGTCGTCTTGGCGCGGCAGGAACGCCTGACCGTGCGCGATCTGCCCGCGCACATGCGCAAAGGCGCGGACGAGCCTGCGCCCGTCGCCGTCATGCCGAACATGTCGTTGGAAGAAGTCGAAAAGAACATGATCTTGCGGGCGCTGGACGCCCATCAAGGCAATCGCACTAAAGCAGCGGAGCAACTCGGCATCAGCCGCCGTACACTGCATCGCAAGCTGAACGAATACGGCCTGCGCGACGATTGAGTGTGTTGCCTCGCTTTGCAGGGGAATACGCCAGCCACACACGGGCAGGAATGCCCCTGTTCCCGCCGACCGGAGCAAGGACATTCCTGTCCTTGCAGGGCATCCGAGCAAGTGTGGCGATGAAAAGTGTGCGCGACTGGCTTGACCCGTGCCTTTCGTTCTCCTTCGCGGTTTCACGGCTCGATGGGAATCTCGCCCTCCCGTCCCGTGATGCAATCGGGAGGGCGAAGCTCCCGCTGAGCCGCGCGCAAGAACGGATCATGTGCGGATCACGTTCCCGTGCCTGCGGGATTTGCCTCCCCGTCGCGTGCCGGGACCGGGAATGGCGCTGGCTCGCACAACGCTCGGCCGATGCCCCTCATCTTAATCGTACGCGTAATCTTAATCGTAATCGGTCTGCTGGGTGCAAGGTGAATGGATGCGCTGCGGCTGTAGGCCGGACCTCCTCGTGCCGCCGTCAAGAAATGAAGGCGAACGCGACCGGCGCAATCCGGTTCTCCCTTCTTTCCGCCCAAATATGGGTGGCCTACAATTCTGTTACGCAAGCACGCCTGCGTTTACGTGCGGGCAGGGACACGCTTGATGCGGTGGCAGTGACCCAGAATACCAGACTAACGTTAATTAAAAAAGGTGTTGATTTTTGGTTAAGAATCAGTA
>SLAD01000112.1 GCA_007126995.1 Kiritimatiellia bacterium
GATCTCGCGCAGCGTGTCTGCATCACCGGTCTGGATGTGCAGCCCCACCAGATGATAAATCTTCTGCCACGCCCACTGCCGCCGCAAATCGGCGGACCCGGTCCGGCCTTCCTCGAAATCCAGCGGAAACAGCATGTCTTTCAAGGCTTCACCCGAGTGGCCAATGATCTGAACGACGGCTTGGTGCTGGTCTGTCGGCACGCGGCCATAGAGCGAAAGCGGACGGTCGAGAAACAGATGCGTGGGCCGTGCCGGATACATTTCCAGGCCTTCCGCCCCAGCCACCCGCCAACGTAGAAAAGTCAGAACTGGACGACGCAGTTCTGCCGCCATCTGAGCCATCGATACCGGCAATTGCGCGCGCTCCCGGGTCATAATGGCGTCGCCACGATTCTTGTAACTGAGGAAATCCAACAGATACTCGTTAATGACCGGCCCGCCGCCCACCGCGAAGACCGAAACGTTTCCGGCATTGTGCGTGGAGAACTGTTCCAGAATACGGTTGCTGTCGACTACTCCCGTTGTCGGGATGCCGTCGCTGACCAATATCGCAATCACCGGGCGACCGGGATCGACCTCCAGATCCAATAAGGGGGCAAGTGAAGCAAAGACATCCGTGCCCCCTTGCGCCCGCATCTGTTCGATAAAGGTCGCCGCGCGTAAACGGCTACGGGGACCAACGGGCGTGAGTTGGCCAAAGGCCCGGCTCAGCTCGTCGCGGAAGGCCCACAAATCAAACCGATCCCCTTCTGCAAGCGTCCGCAACCATTCGTGCATGCCGATCTTGCATTGATCAATCGTGCCTTGGGTCATGCTGGCGGAGGCATCCTGAATCAACAACACATCCTTCGGCAAGACCGGTAAGGCTTCCGCCCCCGCCCGGCGAATTTGAATCTGGAAATAGCGATGGGCGGGGTCCTGAGGGTCCGTAAAGACCGTCAACTCCAACGCCAGCAGGTTCTCAATCGCCGCGACCTCGCGGATTTCATCGGGCTCTTCGGGCAAGGCATCGAGGGGATCGATACTGCGCGTCGACGGCTCGTCCACCACATGCTCTTCGGCATCACGCACGCCAGCCTGCTGGGCCCTGAGCCAGCCCTGTCCCCGCGCCTCGGCCAAGGCATCGACCGACTCCGTGGGCAGCGCCAGATCGGGCGCCATTGCCAATCGATCCACATCTGGCAATAGACGGCGCGGCAAGGCCGCCACTTCGTCGGGCACGATGCGATCCCGGATATGCAGCAGATCCTGCCGCGCATCCCAATGCTCGCGCTCCGTGGGTGGCGCGGGCTCCACCAAGGCGGTGTCCTCGCCCGCGAGCGGCATCAGAGGATCGATCGGGTCGGGCGGCAACCATTCCTCCAGTAACGCCTCAAATGCGCTGGCGGGGATAGGCTCCGCCCGTAGCAAGGCCGGATCCCGAGGCTGAAACCGGGGTGGACGCTCGAACTCCGGGCGTGTATCGACGCGCACATCACCCAACACCAGCGGACGTAATCGGGCGGTCTCATCGAGATCGGGTATGCGCCCGACGGGAACCGGCGGGAAACGAGTGATCGCGACGACATGCAGCAGCACCGAGGCCATCACGGCAAGCAGAGCCGCCCATTGATGGCGAGCCGGGGCTCGATCCCATCCTACACCGGTACTGCTTTGCCTGTGGTGCCCCATGACGCTACATACTTATCCTTGTAAGTTCATCAAGAACTCGGCATTGCTCTTGGTCTTCTTCAAGCGATTGATGAGCAGTTCCATCGCTTCTACGGCCGGTACATCCTTTAACGCCTTGCGTAAAACCCAGATACGATTCAACTCATCCGGATGCAAGAGTATTTCCTCTTTACGGGTGCCGGATTTCTCTATGTTGATCGCCGGGAAGATGCGCTTGTCCACCAGGTTGCGATCCAGTCCCAGCTCCATGTTGCCGGTGCCCTTGAATTCCTCAAAGATCACTTCATCCATGCGGCTGCCCGTATCGACCAAGGCCGTGGCGATAATGGTCAGACTACCACCGCCCTCGATGTTTCGGGCCGCACCGAAAAAGCGCTTCGGCTTATGCAAGGCATTGGCGTCCACGCCGCCGGACAGAATCTTTCCACTGTGCGGCTGCAGCGTGTTGTAGGCGCGGGCCAAGCGCGTGATACTGTCGAGCAGAATGACGACGTGCTTGCCGTTTTCCACCATGCGCTTCGACATCTCGATCACCATTTCAGCCACTTGCACATGCCGCTCGGGCGGCTCATCAAAGGTGGAGCTCAAGACTTCTGCCTTGGTGTTCCGCTGCATATCCGTCACTTCCTCGGGCCGCTCATCGATCAGCAACACGACCAACTTCGCCTCGGGACTATTCGCCGATATGCTGTTGGCCATTTGCTGCATCAGCACGGTTTTACCCGTACGCGGCGGCGCCACGATCAAGCCGCGCTGTCCGACACCGATCGGTGTCAGCAGATCCATCACGCGCATAGAAATGTTATCCGGCGTCGTTTCCAGCACGAATCGCTTGTCGGGAAACAAGGGGGTCAAGTGTTCGAACGGCACCAGTCGCTTGGCGGAATCCGGCGCCTTTTCGTTGATGTGCTCGACCTTCAGCAACGCGAAAAAGCGTTCCTTTTCTTTCGGCGGACGTATCTCGCCCTCGATGAAGTCGCCGGACCGCAAACCAAAGCGTCGAATCTGCGAGGGGGAAACATAGATGTCCTCGGGACACGGCAGATAGTTGTAATAGGGCGACCGCAGAAAACCGAAACCGTCCGGCAAGATCTCGAGGATGCCGCGCCCGAACATGCGGCCATTACGCCGCGCGGTGGCCTTGAGAATCTCGAAGATCATCTCGTGCTTGACGAGGGCACCCAGTTCCGTCAGCCCGAGGGATTCGCCGAACTTCACCAAATCCGGCACGCTCTGCACCTGCAATTCATGCAAATGCAAGGGTGGTGGCGGCGGAATGGGATTGCCCTCCTCATCCAGTATTTCGACGGGCTCGATGGTCTCTTCGATGTCGCCATCGGGCCCGCTATTATTGCCGCGGTCGCGCGATTTATTGTGATAACGGCGGCCGGGGCGCCCGCCCGAGCGTCCTCTACGATGTTGTCTTTGCTGTTTTTCTTCACCCATAGTTCATCTCTCCTTCTTCAAGATCATCGCCGCCACCTGGCGGGTGGATGTCATCAAATCTTCTAAACTCCCGTTATTCTCAATCACATAGTCCGCGTGCTCGCGCTTCCGCTCGATTGGCCACTGAGCGGCCATCCGCTGGCGCGCCTGTTGCTCGGTCATGCCGCGCGCGGCCAAGCGCACCAGCGCCTGGTCCATAGCGGTGACCACGCAGAGCACGGTATCCATATCGCGCTCGGCGCCCACCTCGAACAAGAGCGGAATAATCACGGCTCCGGCAATCTGTTTCCGCCGTATGCCGTCCGCCCATGCCCGCCAGGCCTGCCGTACGGGCGGGTGCACGATGGCGTTCAGGGCTTCGCGCTCCGCCGGATCGCCAAACACACGCTCACCGAGTCGGCGGCGATTAATCCGGCCATCCGCGTCCCGGATCGATTCGCCAAAGCGTTCGATCACGGCTGTGTAGGCCGGACCGGTCGGTTCGATCGCCGCATGCGCCATCGCGTCGGTATCGACCACCGCCCAACCGAGCCGGGCCAAACATCGGCCCACTTCACTCTTGCCGCAGCCGATCCCGCCAGTGACCCCCAGAATCAAGCCGCCCGGGACCGCGAGGCCCCCCTTTGTCTTCTCACCCGCCATATCCAGCCAATCGATCCTCGCTCTGCCTATTCATCACCTTGCCGTTCCGGCGTATACTCGAATCCATCTTCACGCAGGGCGGTGACAACCCGGATGACCTCCTGTGCCCGGTACTGGCTGGGAAACAAAGCCAGCGCAGCCCAAGCCTGTTGTTGCGCCTCGTCCAAATCGCCCGCGGCCAACGCCCGTTCAGCATAGATCGTCAATTGGTCCGATCGCTCTTCATCCGCCTGCGGGATGACCCTGAACAAGCGATACTTTCGATTACCCAGCTTGTATTCAAAATAGCGTACTTGGTGCGGTTCATATTCGAATCGCCGTGCCGCGGCCTCCACCGGAGGCACTAGCGCGTTGACAAAATAACGCATCTGCAATTCCGGATGCTGCGTAGCGAACTCCCCCAGGGCATAGATGTAATAGTATGCGCCGTGGGCGTCAGCCCAATCGCGGAAAGCTTCTTCATCTTTCTTGAACAATGTTGTTCCATACGATTCCACCCGCTCGCGGATATCCGGCGACTCAAACTTCGGGTGCAAAATCACCGGGCTCTTTCCATACGCCCAAATCGACCCACTGACGCCGAAGTTGGCCAGCACGGGCCGCCCCATACCATTATCGCGCAACCACTCGGTGATCTCCGCCAGCTCGCGATAATACACGTTCGGGCGTCCCCATCTGCCGGGATCCTCCCACACCTGCATCGCTTCCATCGCCAAGCCCAACGGCAGCAACGCCCCCAATACGTAAATTGGCCACCTGCGGCTCCGCCAGACCGTTGCCCAGCACCATCCCAAACTCGCCGCTGCGAACAAGGCGAGGAAAACATGGAAGCGGACAAAAAGGATGAAAGCGACAAGCGAAACACCCAGACAAAAGAACAAATGGGAAGCACTCAGTAAACCGGTTGGTGACGATCTTCGCTGACGCGGTCGCGACCATATCGCAGCGAGACAACTGATCAATATGAAAGGCAGCATAGCGGGGAAGAGCATCCAGGTCAAGCGCCACGTAGCAGAATCCAAGGCGGGCACCCACATGATACGCTGGTTAAACGTGAGCAAGGACGGATCCACCGGTTTCTGATTAAGGAAACGCAGCTTGGCGATCAGCAGTTCGCCGAAATGACCGTAACTCGCCCCGTACCCGTGCGGCACTATCACGAAAAGCAGTAGCGGCGCACAAGCGATCGCCACCCGCCCAGCCGCCTTCGAAACGCCCTTTCTGCGGGCAAGCTCCTGCAGTAGTACACCGTAAAATACCAGCAGGACCGGCCCCGCCCACAACCCATGGGCGCGATGGTAGGGCGAAATCAGCGCAACCAGCAGTAGCGCGAATCCCGGCAGGGCGTGCATGATAAAGCGGCTGCTGCCAGCAGCGTCCGGCTCACGAATCGCACGCAGGATGAAATAGATCAGCCAGAGCAGTGCATAGTACTGAATCATGTCCCACGCGGCTAAAGCCAATCCCAGGCTTACGGCGGAGCCGATCGCGGCCAACCATACCGACCGCGATGACCTTGCCGGGTCGGCAAGGCCAATCTTTCGGTCTGTCCACGCCGCCAGGCCAAGATGCAATAACAGTAGCGGCAACGCCAAGGTTTCGCGCGACACTTCGATTCCGGACGAGCGAATCACCGCCGAGAGCGAAACGGCAAAAAAGAGACCGACGATCACGCCGCCCGAGCGGGAATCGGTCCCAACCCGAATCCACCATGCCATCAAAGGGGCGGTTAACGAAAACCAGGCGATCATAATCCAGCGCAGGCGCGTCGGTAACGGAACCGAATCCGGCAACAGTCGCGCCAGGCCGGCATATACATACTCCGCCATTACCGTGTCGGTGCGAAAGACGTCGATGCCTTCCGGATATTGAATCGTCGGCTCATGAGCGGGGATGCCTTCGCCCTCATACACCCGTTCCATCATGCGAAATTGGATGGCGCTCTCAAGCGTGAAGGGGAGTTCCCCCTCTAAGGCCTCAACATTGGCGCGCAGGACCGCGTACCGGGTGGCAAACGCCAACACAAACAGCACGAGCAGGGAGCCCACAAACAGATATGACTTCAACTTCATGACACACAACACCAGCGCAAACCCTCAGGTCCGGGAACTCTGGATCACTAAAATAGTTCCGGCGCTTCCAGGGCTTTGGCCATCGAGGAAAATTCCATCTTGCGATAGAACGCAAGCAACGCCTGATGGTCAGGTCGCATTTCCCACTGCGCCCAGTCCAATACAACGGGCAGATCCGCTCGCAACGAGGTCATTTGCAGATTACGCCGCACCGCCGCTTCATGGTCGGCCAGGGCCTGCCGCAATTTTTCGCGCTCCACCTGTGACAACTGCTGATAGAGCGCATCCAACGACCCAAACTGGTTAAGCAGTTTGGCGGCCGTCTTCGGCCCGATGCCGGGCACGCCCGGGATGTTATCGGCTGAATCACCGATTAGGGCCAGCCACTCGGCAATCCGTTCAGGCCGCACGCCGGTTTTCAGCTCCACTTCCACCGGTCCCATCGGCTGATCGGACTTGGTGGGGGGAATGACCGCGACCCGATCATCGACCAATTGAAAGAGATCCTTGTCGCTGGTCGCCAGCAACACCTCACCCGTCTGCTTCGCGAACACGGCTTGAGTGGCCATGATGTCGTCGGCCTCTTCCCCATCGATTTGAATATCGGTGATGCCCGCCGCTGCCAGATATTCCCGAATCAACGGGAACTGAGCATTCAAGTCCGCTGGCATCTCCTCGCGCTGCGCCTTGTAGGAGGGCAGCAAGGTCATACGCTCCGCCGGCAGCCCGCCATCGAATACGGTGCATAGATGGGTCGGCCGCCACTGCTGACAAAGTTGGTCCGTCATGCGGATAAAGCCATAAACCGCATTGGTAGCCATGCCGGCCTTGGTCGACAGTTCCCGAATCGCAAAAAAGGCGCGATAGGCGATAGCGTGGCCATCCAGCAATAGCAGTCGTGGAAGTGTTGTCATAGGAAAACGGATACGGTTTCGCCGAAGACACTAAACGCGACGAACCGACAGCGGTCAGGGGCAAGCTTGTCGACTTGCCCCTGTCCCCAACCTCAGCTGCGACCGTGGACCGATTACTCCTGCACCGCCATACCGGCCATCGCGTCAGCGCGATGAATCGGCTTGCCGGCCGGATCAACCAAACGAGCGGTCACAAAAATCAACAAGTTCTCTTTACGGCTGCGCGAGCCTTCGGTGCGGAACAGGCGACCAAGCAGCGGGATATCACCCAGGATCGGGATTTTATAATTAATGGTCACCAAACGCTCGCGCATCAGTCCGCCCATGACAACGGTTTGACCATCCCAAATCACGATACTGGTTTGGACATTGCGGCTGGCGAACACCGGTTGCGGAATGTTGAACGTGAACTCGCGCAATTCGATGCGGCCAGTCTCAGGATCGCCGCCCGGAATCGAAATACGCGAACCATACTGAATCCAATCCACCAATTCCGCTACTTCCGGCGCCAGCGCCAAGTCGATGGTGTAGCCGTCCGGGCCGACCAGCGGTGTGACGTTCAAGATCACACCGGTACGACGCGTTTCAAATGCTTCCGGCGTGACGACCGGGGGCGTCACCAAACCACCCTCCGACTGCGTCACCGGTTCGGTGACACGAAATTCGGTCGGATAGATGATTTCCGTAACCACCTCGATTGTTGCCGGCTGACCACTGCGCGTGGTGACGCGCGGTGCGGATAGGACATCGACATTGCCGTTCTGCGAGAGCGCATGCAGCACCACGCGCATTTCCGGATTGGTCAGAATGCTGGATACGCTCAAGATGTTACCCAGGAACGCGGCATCCTCGGTACCCGCGCGCACGGGCTCAATGCCGCCCGCTGTTTGGCCGAAATAGCGCTGACCGCGGCTGACATTCCCGGCATCCAACTGAACGCGCTCACGGCCACCAAAGGGACCGCCGGAACGGCGCTGGGCAATTTCATAGTTGTCGGTGAAGATCCACTGCAAGCCAAGCTCCTGCAGATCCTCCTCGGCGACCTCGACGAAGCGAGCTTCGATCTCAATCTGACTTGGTACAATATTCAATTGCGCCAGGATACGCTCGAAGGTTTCCAGATTCTCGGGAGTGTTTGCGACGATCAACTGACTGATCGACGCATTGTAGGAAATGGACGTACCGCGCGGGAAAGGTACGCCGGCACCCTCAAAGAAAGCCCGCACATCACCGGTCCGGCCCGTTGCCGGCGGGCGGCGCTGTCCAAAATCAAAGCCGGTAGCGGGCGGCTCGTCCTCAACACGCTCAGAAATCACATCAAGGAAAGAAGGCTGCACGGGATAGAGTCGCGTAACCACGCGTCCCGTATCGGCCACGTCCGCGGGTGTAATGACCACCACATTATCTTCGATACGGAAGCGCAGGCCGGCGACCTCGGTAATATAGCGGATCGCTTCCATCAGCGTGATACGCCGGAGATTCAGAGTAATCGTGGGGACCCCCGAAGGACGGCCATCCATGGCTGGCGCCGACGCATCCCAATCGTCGTCGCCCCACGGATCTTCAAAGGCTGCCGGCGCGCGTCTCGTCGGCGGTGCGGCAGGCGCGGGGGCATCGGGAACACTCAAATTCAGGATGATATTCACTCCTTCGCCTTCAGGATCAGCCGCTTCGCTGGCATCGCGCAGGAACGAAACCACATCCCGAATACTGGCCTGACGGAATTCAACCCGGGGGATCACGATCTGCTCCATACGCTCCTGCAAGCGCTGCGAGGGGGTCACCAAATCAGTTGGCCGCACGCCCATGATGTCCTCCGGCAGTGTCACGTCCTCGCGACGCGGCGGACTCCATGCCGCACGCACATCTTGCATCATTTGCGCTTGCGTCGCGCGGCGCAGTTCCGTTGAGGCACGCTGCCGCTCTTCGGTGATGCGGCGGAGATAGCGCATGGCATCGGTGTTAAATTCATCGCGTATCAAGACGCTCTCAAATAACGCTTCTGCGTTCGCGAATTCTCCCGCGTTAAAATACGCGATACCCTCTTGCATCATCTCGGCAACTGTGGCCCGACGTTCAGCAACTTCCGGGCGTTGTTCGATCGGCACGGGACGCTCTGCTTCATCCGCTCGGCGGGCTTCCTCACGCGCTACCCGGCGCTGCAACAAGGACAAGCCGCGATGGCCCGGTGACAATTCCTGCACGCGATCGATATTTTGTCGTGCCTCGCGAATGTCGCCGTCCTCACGATAAATCGTTTGGGCAATCCGAAAATGTGCTTCAGCCAATCCCCACGTCGCGCGTTCCCGTTCGTCAGCACGGGCCGGGCGATCCGGAATACGCTCTAAAGCACGGGAAAACGCGTCGCGCGCAGCGCGGTAGTCTTCACGATCCAATAGGCGGAAACCACGGTCCAGGGATTGCAAGCCCTCAACCTCTGCGGCTTGGCGACGGACTTCTTCAAGGGCCAGCAATTCCGCTGCCTCCCGCTCTACTTCGGAGAGCTCTTCATCCACCTCAACCTCAGCAACTTCCGGTTCCTCCGCGACGGGCTCTTCGACAACTTCAGGCTCTTCGATAACCTCGGGCTCATCCTCAAAGTCCAGCCAATCGCCCTCCGGCTCCGGCTCTTCGACAGGGGACGGTTCGACAGGCTCTTCCACCGGCGGAGGTTCGGGCTCATCCATCAACCAGTCCAAATCATCGTCGTCCGGGGCGACGGTCGGCTCGGGTACGGGGGCGGGTGCCGGCTCGGGCTCTTCCACCGGCGGGGCTTCCGCGCCATTATCGATGTCAAAATCGAACAGGGCGTCGAAATCAAAGTCATCTACTGCCTGTGTCGCTCCCGGCCATGCGAGGAAGCTGACCAATAGCACGATAATACCCGATCTTATGACTCTCATCCAGAATCTCCTTCTCTCCGCGACTCGATCGCTCTGTCGATTCGTCTGTTCACTAAAACTGTTCGCTGATGAATAAAAGTTTTCACTGGGACTCAAATGCTTCCATGAAGGCCTCCATACTCGGAGGCGCACCGTCTTCTTCCATCCCGGCTTCCGCACCCGCTTCCCGCGCACGTGGAGCGGCTGAAGGCGAACGTCCTACCGGGATTTCCTCGTCCCGTTTCATGTCTCGAATTACTACTTCATCCCGTTGAATGTCAATGACTTTATATGATTGCCCCATCAACTCGAGGACGACGCCTTCACGTACGCGATGGATGGAATCGTCCACCGTGAAAATCAATTCGGCCAAGCGCTCATCGACGCGCAAATCGCGATTGATCTCCAGACGAATCTGACGTCCATCCGCTCGTTCCAACGTGAGGACCGAACCGTCTTCGGGGCCAAGTCGACCGGGTCGAGTACGGCGCTCGAAGTCCACCACGGTGTACCCCTGCACCGATTCCCCTATGCGGATAAAATAACTGCGGTCGCGTCCAACGACATTGAGCTGGAAGCGCACGTCCTCTTCGGTGATCTCGTGCACACCCTGGAATCTCAAGCCGAAGGGGATCTCACGGAAACGGAGCATGCGTAGTTTGTATGCATAGGAGGGATGGTCACCGGGGTCGGTGGGATTGGTGCCCGCCTCAAACTCCTCGCGCACCGTAAAGCCGTCGCCGTCGACATCACGATCTCCGATCGTGACGTCGAAGGGGTCGAGTCCAAAGCCGGCCAGCCACTCGTCCGGAATACCGTCACCCGTCGTGTCTCGGTCGCCACGGGACGGCTGTTCGTATCCGGTCCAAGGACAGGTCTCAGCATCATACGGTATCGGCGTGCGCACATCGGGGTTGACCGACATCACCCGCAACTCACTGACGAGCAGACCGGTGGGATGGACGCCGATTACAGTAGGTTCTTCAAGCCGTCGCGCCATCGGGGCAAACGCATCGACATCGACAGGCGTGAACTCATCATGCTGGACATGAATACGATCCCAGCGCGCTTCCGTCAACGCCTGCTGTTCCTGGCGACTTCGCATCAGCAGGAAGATTGCTGATCCCAAAAGCGCCACCAAAACCACCGTCACCGCGACTTTTTCGTAATGTTCCTGATACCAGGCGGAAGATTTTGAACGGGCAGCACTCATGACGTCTCGTCAACCTCCTCATCCGCCACTTCCACGCTGTGACCTTCAAAGCGATAGACATCAATTGTCATGGTCGCCCGCACACGTTCGCGGCCAGCGACCACCCGGTCTTCATGCAAGACCGGCCGTTCCGACTCGGTTTCGGGCGTGCGTGCGGGTGCTCCTTCGCGGGTCTCACGAGGCTGCAAGCGTGAGGCCAGCCGGGCCGTCGGACTCACTCCGCCCAACCCCAACTCGCTGCGCAATTCGAGATTCCGCACCACCATCAAAATCGGATCACTTGCCAGTGCGTTCAAGGATTGCCGCAAGGCGAGGTCGTCGGCGAAAAAGACAATCGTAAAGCGTTCGCGCGTATACAGCCCCTCCACCCCTTCCGGATCAACGCGGACGACCGGTGCGGCTACCGTATCCACCTCAGCCACTCCACGACGGCGGCTCGCTGCCGTGTCGGCGGGATCGGCTTGCGTGCGCTCAACGTCGAACACCTCGCGCTCGACACCGACCAACTCACTGATGCCGGCCTCGAAGAGCACGGTAATCACGTGCTCTACAGTTTGCAACTGGGACACCAATCGGCTGACATGATCCTGAGCCGGCAGGTTACCGGCCGCGTACCGACCGAATCCCAAGTCGAGCGGGTCCGCCACCCGGATATTCTGCTCGCGGGCCAGTTCGCGCAACCGTTGCGCCGTACGCTCCATCCGCGGGGGAAACGCAGCGCGCTCCATGTCCTCGATCTCGGGCTGGGCGGCAGCCAGCGTCACCAACACGCTGTCGCGATAGTTTTCGAGATTCAGCAGGCTCGACTCGATCATCTCGACATTATTCATGGAGGGGAAGGGATCGCGATTATGTAATTGCTCCAACGTGCGCAGATTGCTCTGTAGATCGCGCTGAATGCGGGCATACTCGCCACTGAACCGCACCAGCAGTACGATCACAACGATGGCGAGGACCAGCGCAATCGATCCGCCCACAATCAAAACCATATATTTTTTGAGTGCGCTCATAATGAAATGGGCTCTTCCAATACTAACGTCATGCGGAACTCACGCACATACGTGTTTTGCGGCACCGGCGGCAAGCGATCGATTTCGGACTGCTCGGTAAAATGAGGCGAGGCCCGCAACGAACCACGCAAGTCATAAATCGGCTGCGGCGTTTCGATTTTGTCGGTATAGCCGAGGCCCGAAATCTCAATACGGGTAATATCACCCAATCGAGCGGTCGTACGTTGCGCATCGGCGGTACGGCGGCGGGTGGCGGGCGCATCTCCGTCCGCCTCTATTCGCTCACGCACCGGCACCACCGAGGTCAACCAAACGCCATCCGGCAATAAGCCATTGATCTCATCCAGCACCTCGACCCAGCGGGAACGATCCTCGATCAGGCGGTGAACCTGCTCAACCTCGGATTGCACATTTCCTATCAGTTCCTCGGGTTCAAACATCTGCTGCTCGATGGATTGCAGCTCCCGCACCCGGTCCTGGATCCGGCCCAGGCGCTCTTCGCCCATACTTGACAACATGCGAAAGTAGACGGCCCACACCATCAAAACGAAAACAAAACCGAAAGCGGCAGCCAACAAGATCGGATGCTTCTTGCGGAACTGCTTTTCCGACACAACGCGTGGCGGCATCAAATTGATTTCGATCGGACAAGTCAACACACGGCGCAACGCCAAACCGACAACTTCACCCAGCATGTGCGCGTCGCGCCCGATTTCCTCGACCGAAATGCCATCGCTGACGGCGACATTCATAAACGGGTTCAGATATTCAACTTCCGCCTTAAGCTTATCTTGAAAGAAGACATCGGTGTACGGGATTACAGAGGTCCCCCCCGTCAGCAGAATACGCTTCGGTTGGCCGCCGTTCTGCTGGCCGCGATAGAAATTGATGCTGCGATTGACTTCCGCATGCAGTCGGGTCATCACGCTGCGCACCGCCTTGGACACCTTATCGGCCACTTCGCCGGGCGGGCTTTCATACGCGCCACCCCAGGCAACAAAGGCGTGCGCCTTTTTCATGTCCTCGGCATCGGCGAACGACAATTCGAATTCCCGCATAATCTGCTGCGTGATGGCGTTGCCCGCCACGGGAATGCTGCGGCTGAAGACCCGATTGGCCTCCAAGAAGATCAGATCGGTTGAACGCGCCCCCATATCAATGATCAGGGCACAGTCATCGAGGTCATCATAATTGTAGCGTACCGCGTTATATAAAGACATCGGCGCCACATCGACCAGATCCGGCAGGAGACCGGCTTGTTCCACGGCCTCGGTGAGGTCGGAAATGATGTCGCCCTTGATGGCCGCCAGCATGACGTCGAGATCGCCTTCCGATCCGCCAATCAACTGGTAATCCCAAACGACTTCGTCGATGGGGAACGGAACGTTTTGCTGCGCCTCGTAGGAGACAATCTGGTAGACCTTATCTTCGTCGACCGGCGGCAATTTGACGAAACGGGAGAAAACCGATTGGCCGGAAACGGAAATCAGCACAGGCCCCGGCTTAATGTCGTGCTCCGACATCATTTCCTGAATGGTGCTGGTGATATAGACGTTGCGATCGGCGTCCGCATGTGGGTCGAGACCGAGCGGCGAAATAGCATGCTTGATCAATTCCACACCACCGGACTTGAGCGGCACAAATTCGGCCATCTTCAGACCACTTGCGCCTATATCCAAGGCCAATATTCGATCAGACTTTAACATGATGCTGCAACGTTTCC
>SLAD01000143.1 GCA_007126995.1 Kiritimatiellia bacterium
CAAAGAACAAGAGCGGCATGATTTGTTTAGCAAACCCCCACGTCTGATCACGCCACTCACTTAACTCCGACGTGTTATAGAACGTGAGAACGGTCAAGGCCGCAGCACCGGCGGTAAACACCACCACCGGCGAAGCGGGGAACAGCAGCGCCAGGGCACTCACGGCAACGATGGCTGCAATCAGGTGCTGCAACTTAACCTGAAAGAATCGCCACAGCGTGAAGCACAGTAGCAGGGCAAAACCGCCAACCAGCCCCCACTTGGCGCCATAGACCTGATACCAAAAGCCAGCGGGCTCCGCAGGCTTGGCCCAGTTAGCAAACACCAGCACCGCCACCATGCTCAGGAAGTACAGCGCCGTCTGCCAGAGCGGACGCGGCGGATGCGCTTCCTCCTCGATATAGAGGTCGTTTTGTATTTGGGCCGCCTTGGCCCGCTCTTCTTTTCGGAAGATGATCTGCATTAATCCGCCGATGATGACAGCAAAGACGACGGCACCCAAGGCCCGGGCGATGCCGAGCGGTGCGCCCAGAATGCGGGCGGTCAAGATGATCGCGAGGACATTGATCGCGGGACCGGAATAGAGGAAAGCCGTCGCGGGCCCGATGCCGGCACCACGCATGTAGATTCCGCCAAAGAGCGGCAGAACCGTACAGGAACAAACCGCCAGCACCGTGCCGGAAACAGAAGCCACGCCGTACGACAAAAAGCGATTGGCCTGAGCGCCAAAGTATTTGATCACGGCGGCCTGACTCACAAACACACCGATCGCACCCGCGATAAAGAAGGCAGGCACCAAGCATAATAAAACGTGCTCCTCGGCGTACCACTGAACAAGAATCAGCGCTTCGAGTACGGCACCCAGAAAGCGATCGGACGTGACCGGTAAATGGAAGGCGACCAAGAAAGCGGCGCACAGCCAGAGAAATAGCTTCAGCTCGCGGTTCACTCCACCATCTCCGGCTCCAGCCATTGCGCAGTTCGCTTGGCCTCTGCTTGGAGCACCCCGTTCAGGCAGTCAAAGATTTGCAAGATGCAGGGTGTAGCCAGTCGCAGATATATGCGTGCGCCTTCCCTGCGCTCGCTAACGATGCCGACTTGGCGCAAGGCGGAAATATGTCGCGACAAGGTCGATTTGTCCTGTTCGAACAGAGGCTGCAACTCACACAGGCAACGCTCTCCGGACGCCAACTGGTCCACGATCCGTAACCGCGCCGGATGCGACAAGGCCTTCATGAGCCGCGCTCTAGCCAAATAGGTTGATTCATGCATTGGCGCAATGTAGCATTATTGCACAACAATGCAACATTAAACTGCAATGTCCGGCTGCGAAACGTCTTCTTTGAATTCTCAGGGCAACACAGCTTGTCCGCTGGAGCCTTTGGCGCAGGCGGAAGAGGCTGCCTCAAAGGCAGTATGGTGAAGATGCAGGGGCAGAAACGGGATTTGCTTTACGCCCCCAGCGAGCTTGCCTCGCTGGAGCGGAAGCTTTGGCATTGCGCCACGATGCGAGGAACGTCTCGAATGATTGGAGCGAGTGCAGAGGAAGCGCCGGACTCGCTCCAATCGATTTTCCACCCTTTAGCCCCGCCATCTCCTGAAGCTTTTGCTCCAGCGGGACAAGCCCGCTGGGGGCATTTCCCTCGCATCTGCCAGACTGATCCCGCGCTCACGGGATTCTCCCTATCCAACGAAAAGCGCTCCGCCGAACGGGTCGGCGGAGCGCTTTCAAGTGTTCGTTAATCAGCTCGAACTATGCGCCGATCTGATAGCGCAGATAGCGGCGGATGCTGAGGGTGTCCCCCAGCTCTTTGCCTTTGGCTTCGAGCAGTTGCGTGATCGAGTGATCGGGATCCTTCACAAAGGCTTGCTCCAACAAGCAGATCTGCCCGTAGAACTTATCGACTTTGCCTTCCACAATCTTCTCGATGATGTTCGCGGGCTTGCCTTCGGCTTGCTTCGCGAAAATCTGCTTCTCCGCCTCCACCACATCGGCGGGCACTTCGTCACGCTTCAAGTAAGCCGGACTGCTGGCGGCAATGTGCAAGGTGATGTCCCGGACAAGCTCGGTGAACGCGTCCTTTGAAGGCGTATCGGCGTTTTCGCAACCGACCTCAACCAGGATGCCGATCTTGCCACCCAAGTGAATATAGCTGGCAACGGCGCCGGTACCCTGCACTTCGAAGGAGGCATTACGACGAATGATGATGTTCTCACCAATCGCGGCGATCTTGTCGGCCAGTTGATCCTGCATGGCTGCCGCCAACTCGCCGTCTTTGTGATCGCGGGCAGCGACCAACATGTCGCCGACGAACTTCTGGAAGTCCTCATTGCGGGCAACAAAATCGGTCTCGCAATTGACTTCAACCATCACGCCTTTCACGCCGCCATCGAGTACTTCCGCGGCAATCAGACCTTGGTTCGCGGACTTTTCGGCCCGCTTACCGGCGATTGCCAAGCCGCGCTCTCGCAGCAGGCGCATGGCCTTGTCTTTGTCGCCACCGGACTCCACTAGTGCCTTCTTACATTCCATCATGCTCACATTTGTGGCATCGCGTAGTTCTTTAACCTGTGCTGCAGTAATTTCTGCCATTTGTCATCTATCCTTTATTCAAACGTTATGGGTTTCGCGCCGATTCGCAATCAGGCATCCTTCTTCTCGGGCGTCGCCTCCGCTTCATCAGCGGGTGCCTCGCTGGGCGCCGGTTCGGCCGGTGTCTCCGCGGCCGACTCGGCGGGTGCGGCTTCAGCCGGCGCTTCGGCTGCGGGGGCATTCTCGGCCGCCGCCTGTTCACGCACTTCCTGGCGTTGTTTCTCCTTGAGCGCAGCTTCCTTGGCCTTCAACTCATCCATCATCGCCTTCTGCTTGGCGCGCTCTTCGGCTTCCGCCGCTTTGCGCTCCTTCTCGCGCTGCTTGCGCTCGGCTTCAGCAGCCTTGGCGCGCGCCTGGGCTTCGGCTTCCTCGATCGCCTTGCGCCGTGCCTCCTCGGCGGCAACGCGGGCGTACTCGTTCGAGGCCTGCTGAATGGTGTCGGCGACGGTCTTGATCACCAAGCGGATGGCGCGGATGGCATCATCATTGCCCGGGATCGGATAATCGATCGGATCCGGATCACAGTTCGTGTCGACCAGCGCCACCACCGGAATACCCAGCCGGTTGGCCTCGGCTACGGCGATCGCTTCGCGATTCACGTCCACCACAAACATCGCGCCCGGCAGCGCGTCCATGTCGGCAATACCGCAGAGGTTGCGGTACAGCTTGGCGTACTCGCGACGCAGCATGGACGATTCCTTCTTGGACGCCAACGCATCGAGCTCGCCTTCTTTTTCCATCCGCTCCAACTCGCGCATGCGCTGCACGCTGCGACGCACCGTTGAGCTGTTGGTGAGCGTACCGCCCAACCAGCGATGGGTGACATAAAACTGATTCAGTCGCTCGGCCGCCTCTTTCAGCGGTTCCTGCGCCTGCTTCTTGGTGCCCACGAACAGCACCTTGCGACCGGTCACCACCGTGTCATACAGGAACTGCTGCGCGGTACGCAGCGCGGCTTTGCTTTGCGCCAGATCAATAATATAGATCCCGTTCCGCTCGCCGAAGATGTACGGCCGCATTTTGGGATTCCAGCGCTTGGTTTGATGGCCGAAATGTAGACCGGCCTCTAATAGTTCTTCGATATGGACGTCCGAACGGACCTCAACTGTACTTGCCACAATATACCTCCGTAGGTTGTTCCCGACTTTCGAGGGTTCGGGAAAATCCG
>SLAD01000039.1 GCA_007126995.1 Kiritimatiellia bacterium
AGCAATTTACGAGCACCAACGATGGGAATTTGAGTTTTGTTAATGCCAATTCGGACAATGCCTACATACGTATTGGCAACCTGAGCGGTGGCAGTGATAATTATCGCTCATGGAACATGGATAATATTTCCCTGAATATCATGCCCATTCCTGAGCCGTCCACGATGGCGATGTTGGGATTGAGTGGCGGTCTGCTGTTGTTGTTGCGACGCCGCACCCGCTGTTACTAGCCCCCTAATACTTATCGGTATGGAATGGGAGGGACGGCGGCCTCGCCGTCCGCGGCCCGCGAGCCGCGGGCCATCCCTAAAGCGCGTGGTCAGCGGGGATCGCCTCGCCGTGTTCCCATAATCGCGCTTGTGTCCAGGACGCATCGGCGTCCGACCAGAAACTGGAGGTGTCCGGCAGGGCCAGTGGCAAGAAGATGGTGCAGCAGAAATAGGTGCTGGCCGTGCTGATATAGTGTTCCGCCAAGGTCGGCTGATTCCCGCTCAACCCCATCGTCAGCCAACCGTCATCCGTAAACGTGCCTGCCGCCCCCAAACTCCTACGAATTGTCGCCGTCAACGCGCCCCGCACGGCGGCGGGTTGAAGTGTCTGCGGGAGTTCCTGCCGCGCAGCCAGATCAGCGAGCGCATGGAAAGCGCCACACCGGTAAGTTAGCGAACGTCCCAGCGGAGGCCATGATCCGTCCGCCGCAATCATCCGTTCCATTTGCTCCGCCAAACGAGCGGCCCGCGCCACATGCACTGCGCGCAAATCATCCCAACGCGCCTGCCGGCCTGGAAAGGCGTCCAGCACCTGCCGCATCAGCGGATGAATGACGAAGCTGTTGTAATAGTCCAGATGCAGCTCCGGCCCGTCCGCGTACCAGGCGTCGCCCACATACCAATCCGCATGCTGGCTCAATGCATCTTCAACGCGATCCAGTTCCGCCGGTTCCCCCAACCGGTCCAACGCCCCCTCGACACACGCGCTAAACAGCAGCCAGTTATTCCGGTACGGCTGCAGCGCGCGAGTTGATTTCAGGGCCTGCGCCAAGTGCGCGCGCGTGGTCGTGGAAAGGTCATCCAGCAGGCGGGGGGCCTTTAACAGCGCGTAGGCCAACAACGCCGTGTCCACCAAGGAATCGTGATCGCGACCGAATCCCCAAAAGTCAGGATGATCCGGATCACACCCGATTTCCAGCGCGCGCCGAAACAAATCACGCAACTCTTCCTGCAACGCCCTTTCAGTAGCATCTTCGATATCGCTGGCAAGCCAAGGTGCGATCCCGCAGAGGATCCGCGCGATACATTCAAGCGGCTGGGAAATGGGCCGGGCAACATCGCGCCGGGGCAGGCTTCGGCGGAGTTCGCCTTGTGCGGCCACGGTCAGCGGATGGCGCGCCACACGCTCCAGATTCAGCAGCCATTCTTCGCGTACAGATATCATATCAGTTTCCAATACTTTTCAGTCTATTCTCAGAGGACGCGACGGAGCGCGTCCCTCCGGAATGCCCTTGCATGAGCTTGTCCTTCGTAAGGCGTGCTGGAGGGGCAACCTCTGTGTTGCCCAGAGAATGTAACGAAAAGATCGGGCGACTGATATCGGTTGGTTCATTGTCATCCGCCACTCAAGTATAGCCGCCTCGAAATCAAAACGCAGGCGATTGCCCGCAACCCAAGCTTTGTCGCGAGCTGTGACGACAAAGATTCCGATAAAGCTCGCGACAAAGATATGATACTAATGACTCGCATTCCGGATACTCATATCGACATGCACGCTTGTTTGTATTATCTTCTTCCGCAAAGCTGTAAACGCTAAGGCGAGCCAAAATAAGCAAACGTGTTAACGAAAGCGTCGAACGACAGTAGGATCTACTTGGGGTAAATTTCAATCATGAAACGACGAGCAGGCCTCGGGTTCACGCTGGTGGAATTGTTGGTGGTGATTGCCTTGATCATTATACTGGTGGCGTTTATCGCGCCGGCCATCAACCACGCCGTGGGACGAGCGCGCACCACGCAGGTTACCTCTAATTTACGGCAAATTGGCGCGGCCATGATCCTGTTCGTGGAGGATCATAACGGGATGTTTCCGGTTCGACACGCGGACAGCCTGACGTATGGGCTGGGGCTGGGCGGGCGACCGCGTCACTGGCAGGAACAACTGGATGAGTACGTCGGAGGCGCGCAGCGGCCGGGATCCATCTTTAATCATGTGACCAACCCCATATGGTACTCACCCAATGCGGAGCGGATGGGCACCCAGCATTTCGGCTTAAACCACCATATGACGAGGGAACCATGGCGCTACCGATATACTGCGATTCCGAGTCCAAGCCGGATTGTAATCGTGGGCGAGATCAATGCGAATACCAGTGAATTTCGCCCCGATCAGGAGCCGGCTTTCGATGGCCAAACGATCACGCGCTACCGCATTTCCAATCCCGGCAACATCGCCTTATATCTTTACGCGGATGGCCGTGTGTCGGCGCTAGAAGGCAATCAAGGAGAAGGCGTCAACCGCGAGATGTACCGCTGGTGGTAGCGCGGCCGCGCCGGGCGGCGGGCCGCTTCCTCAGGCTTTTGCCCTCCATCCACGTCGGTTCCACTTGCACCTGCATACGAAAAGGCGGCGTCCCGCGCGTGTTTCGGTAAAGCTGTGTCGACAACAGATCGATCGCCGCCGCCCCTTCCAAGGCGTAGTTCTGATTAATGCCGCTCATGCCCGATGCCGAAAGCGGCCCGATCAGTGAAGCGCAACCGACACGGCGCAACGCGCGATTACGCTTAAACACATCGTACACCGTACTGAAGTCCGTGATCACTGCGTCGAGCTCTTTGCGTTGCACCCACTCCTGCACGTGCGCGGGATCGGGCGCGTTCTCGTAAAAGTGACAGAGCCCCCGGGCCGCCGGTCGGATGTCATAGGTGTTGTGCCACAGGTGCAGACTGCTCCAGGCGTGACGCACCCGTCTGTCGAGGTCGGCGGAGATATAGAGCCCAATACGTTGATACCCACGGGCGCCGATCTCGCGCAGCATCAACTCCATGCCGCCCAGGTGATCGGGAACAACGCTGTGAAAAGCGTGCGAATGGCAGGTGAAGCCAACCGTAACCACGCAGAAGTCCTCCCATGGGAAACTCTCGGGTAAGTTCGGCGGATTCGGCAACGGGGGAACAATCAGCCCGTTGATGCCTCGCGCCTGCAAGATGCTGGCCAACCGTTCCAGGCTCCAGCCCTCCTCCGCGGGCTCAAACAGGTCCAGCCGAAAGCCCAGTTTCGCCGCCTGCACGGTCGCCCCTTCATAAATCAGCATGCGGGAGGTCTTGCAGAGACGGCCGCCCCCGGTAAAGAAGTCGAGCATCGCCACGACCGTTTCCCCGTCCACCGCGCGGCGCCCCCGGACTTCAGACATGAGCGCGGAAACCATCGGGTGGGGTCGATAGCCCATTTGCTCCGCCACCTCCAGGATACGCTTACGGGTCTCAGTCGAGACGTTGCGCGCGCCCCGGAACGCGTGACTGACCGATGCCACACTGACACCCGCTTCACGGGCCACGTCCCGAATGGTCACACGTCGCGTAGGTTTTGAAGAATCGCCGCTCATCTACTTAGCGCATTAAAAGTCATTCCGTAGCCGCCGTCGTTCAAGCGCGCCGATTTAATCCCAGCGCGTCGCGAGCGACGGCCCTACAGCGCGAATTTCAAAGCATTTGTAGGGCGTCCGCTTGCGGACCGCCGGTTGCCACCCTCGAACCCGGAATAAA
>SLAD01000358.1 GCA_007126995.1 Kiritimatiellia bacterium
AAGAGCGTGCCATTGAAAAATTCAGCCTGATACGTCGGCGCCATCGACTTGATGTAATAGCTGCCGAAAGGCAATCCGGTAATGCGATAACTGCCATCTTGCTCGGCGATCGCCGTGCCAATGATCGAGCCGGGCCGGATGACCTGCTGACCATCCACAATATTCGTAATACCACCGCCGCCGATTGCAAAGACTTGCGCACCAGGGACCGGCCGCGCGTTGATGTCGCGGACCCATCCGGATATTTCGGCACCCGCGTAAATGAGCACCTCATCGATAAACCAGCCACGGAAATGGTTATTGATTTGATTCGCCTGGAACAGAAAACGGACTTCGATGTCGTCATGACCGGCAAAGAAGCTCAGGTCGGCTTCGCGCATAACCCAATCATTTTCGGAACGGAAGCCAGATCGCTGTGTGCTCACCACGCGCCAGTTGGCGGTCGCGCTGCGCGCTTGGATCGAAATGAAATCCTGATTCGGTTCCGTCTCATAGTATTCGCGCCAGCGCAGGGTGATGTTGCCGGTATTTTCAGTGTCGGAAAAGACCCGGGTATTGATCGCAGCCATCAATGGCACACCCTGATTGTAGTCGGCATTCAAATTTGTGCCCACATTTCCAAACGGGAATCCATCCACATCGTACGCCATGCGCAAGGCCATCTCATTGGAGCGATCATCATACCTTCGCCAGTTGGCCGCCCCCCCGGAAACCGGCGCAGGGTCGGCCGAAGAGAAGTGCCAGAAATTATTCGGGCGCGCCATACTCGGATTCGTCGGCGTCCAATTATTCGTGCTGACTGACAGGTCACCGAAATCATCATGGAACAAGACATGATAGCCTTGGTCGCCCACATCCAATCCGATCTCAAAAGCGATGCCATCCCGCACGTGCTGCACCGCCGAGTCCCAATGACGCGGATCCCAATCCTGCAACAGACCGGTCATGCCATCCGGCAGTCCGTCGCCTGAGGTGTCGGGATTCGCGGGATCGGTAATGAAGATCTCGCCGAAACTGTTCGTCCACCCGGTCACCTCATGGATATCCCAAATGCCATCGCCATCACTGTCTGAACTGAACGGATCCGTGCCATGCTCAAACGCAAGCAACGGCGGCAAAGCGCCTTGTGGCTGACCCGGCTGCAGTTGCATGACATCGTTGGTAAAAAAGCCGTTCACGAAGTCCGGGAAATGGAGTTCGAGCCAGAGCCGCGGCAGACAGACGTCGGGATCGTCGGTAGCACAAACTAAGCTAGCAGCCACGCAATCATCTTCTGACGGACCTGCGAAGTGTGTCACGACATTGTCATCCGTGAGACCCGTATCTCCCGATGCCCTCACACCAAAACAGTAGAGCCGATTGTCGATCAGGCTCCCGATCACCTCGAAAGAAGTTTCATTGGTCACGGTGGCGACCAGAATGCCGTTATCAAACACACTACCCGGAAAACAGCTCGGGATCTGCCAGCAATCCACTGAAGATGAGCTGCGATAAATGCGGTAGACGATATTGGAGGAAAACGGGTCGACCGCGTCGTCCCAGCTTAGCGCCACGCCATTGGTCAGGCCCGTCGCCGACTGTAGCCCCGAAAACTGCGGGGGCGCAAAGACATCAACCAGCGCATACACCTTGACCTCAGATTCTCCGTTCGCGTCGCGATCGAAAGCCAACAGCGGTGCACCGAAACTATGCGTGCTGAGATTTAGGGAATCTAGCGGCGCACCCGTCAATCCAATCCCCGAAGCCCCACCAGCCCCGCCCACGCCGGACCAACTCCCATTGAAGTGCTCGCTCACCACAACCCGATCCAAGGATTGACCGGATCGCCATGACACGGTTACTTTCCGCCCGCCTACCGTGGTGAAGTCGATTCGCGGCTTACTAAAATTAAACGAATCCGGGAGCGTCGGCCCCGACCCCCCGCTCAAAGACACCCACTGAGTACCCGTCCACCGCCTGACGCGGAGTTCAGAGACCGCAGAGTCATTAATCCACGTCACGTATAGCTCGCCCGCTACGCCCGCCGCGATATCCGATTCACCAGCGAATTGATTGTCGCCCAACAATCCGCCCCGATTAGCCCAACTGGAGCCCGTCCACTCCTGCACGCGCACTCGATAATTCAGGGGCGGGTCCTCTATGTCATACGCAACCGCCGGCCGCCCCGCGCTGTTAATGATGAAGTTACCCCGATGCACCCAATCGACGGTCCCGATACCGGACGTTCTGGAATTGCCATAGCCGACCCACGCTGAACCGTTCCAATAGGCCATATGCATGCGCTGAATGAGGCCCGCGCCACCCGGCCGGGTTTGCATCCACGCCACATTCGGGCGACCGGAACCGTCGACGCGCACGATCGGCGCGGTCGCCATTTGATTCGCGAAACCACTGATCCCTGTGCCGGACATTGAGCCGCCAATCGGAGACCAACTCGAGCCATCAAAATGCGCCACATAGATATGACTCACCGAGGCGCTGGCATGATGTTCCCATGCGACGTAAATATCATTTCCGCTCACGGTGACCGAGGGATTACGGGAAGGTTCCGGGGAACCGGATACATCCAAGGGCCCGCCCAATTCCACAACCGACAACCATTGGTTGGTCAGATCGATCCATTGTCCCAGTTGAGAGATATCACCAACCTGTCCGTCCCACCGCTTTACATAGATCTGCTCATTATCATCTGAATCCGGCGCCGAATAGGCAATCACGGGGAGATTATTATCATCTAGGGCCAACGAAGGTTCACGGCCACTGATCACTTCAGCCGTTGCCGGAGGTTGCGGTATCGCAAAGCTAATTAGAACAAGAACAGAAAACAGGCCAACCAGGCGGGAACTAAGCAACTTTATTTTCGACACAACACACCTCAAAGTCGGGACTAGATCGCCAAGCGACCCAGCCTCTATGATCAGGTAAACATTTACTTTCCGGCACTGTAATACCACTTTCGACCGCGAGCGGTCAACGCAATACACACACGATCAATCAGGCGGAGTAGGCAGCACAGGCGCGGGGCGCCCGCCTGCGGCCCGCAATCGGCGCTCATCAAACTCGCGCATTTCGGCCGTCGCATTAATGGCCGCATCAAGCCGCTGCATCATTTGACGGAAATCGGCATCCGCCTCTTGTTCCGCCTGCCATAATTGACGCGACGCATCATCGAGGCTTGCCAGTCGCGCGCGGGCAGCGCGCAACGCCTGCAACCGTTCAACGCCCTCTGCCTCCAGCTCCTCAGCCTGCTCCAAAGCGTCACGCAACTCGGCTTCCAGCTCGGCAAGGGGACGGGTCAGGTCAGTGGCATCACCTGAGCGATCGGCGATCGCGATTTCGCGACGCAGCAAGGCGATATGCTCGTCCAGTGCGCGGCGGCGTTGTTGGATACCCGATGTCGAGCGCTCCAAGCGGGCATACTCGGGTTGGTGAATACGCAAGTACTCCGTTAACTCCATTTGCCGTTCGGCCAGAACACGCTGGACCTCGCGCACCTTTAATCGCAACGGGATAATCTCTTCGTGGTTATACTTGAGTTGATGCCGGAGACGCCAGCGCTCGGCAAACGGATCGGACTCATCTAAACCGGCCAGGACATCCGCCTCCTCGTTTGGCGACTCTTCAGCCCAACCTGCAGGGGCAAAGGCAACACAGAACAGGAACAAGCTCAGGAATGCGATGCTGATCTTCATGAAAATCAGCATAGAGCGTGAGGACGATGCGTCAATGAAAATGACCGTCATGAAAAACA
>SLAD01000102.1 GCA_007126995.1 Kiritimatiellia bacterium
ATGATCTTGAAAAATGTTTCGTATGCGTTCCCTTCCGGAATACGACAGCGATTTGTTCAATTGCGTTAAGATCTGGTTTGCCAAGACCCGGGCAATGTACAGAGCTCCTTCGAGCGACTGGCGCGGATTCTCCGTAGACCGTGCGTGTAACTCGTTGAGGTAGTCATATGTCGGCCTTGAATGCTCTCCCTCACCTGTCATGAAGGCTACGTCGGGGGGGCAGCAGTCGGGCGACCGGCGCTTCCTAAGCGTATAGTTTTGAAGAGTAAAACCACTGAGCGCGGCGGCATGGCGGGCGACGCGCATGGCGTAATTGAGGGCGGCCTCCATATCGTGGATGACTGATTCTGCAAGCTTCTTCTGTTCTCGCATTGCGGATGCTCTAGCCTGATTGTGGGCATCAATCGAACGCTGGAGAAACTGCGCCTCGTCTTCTGATAGCCTGCCGATGTAGAGCAATGATTTGCTATGCGCGCAAAAAGGTCCATCAGCTTGATAAAGCAACAGTGAGTGATAAATCTCACCTCGACCATTCTTCTCCAGCCGCAGGCTGACGGACCCGTTACATGTTTGCACTGCACGAGCAGCGATCAGAAGCGAATCGGGAAATTGTCGGACCAAATCGGGCGAAATATGAATCGCCGCGTCTTTTGCTGAACATATGTTTTTCATGACTAATCCTTGATTTATGAAGATTGTGGGCAGAATTCGCCCGTAAACTTCGCGTTTCGGATTCGTCACAGCAGTCGTTCAAACGTGAAAATAACGACGCCATACATTCGTTTGATGGCTGATGCCATCATTGAAAGAAACTATCGCATTAAGATCCGTATAAGTCAATTTAATTCAATCATTAACATTAATTATGGAGGTAGGAGATGAAGACGATTCACGATCCTCGTTACCGACGAGCTATCGGCGCCCTTAAACAAGCGCGTTTCAGGAGCCAGCTCACCCAAAAGGAAGTCTGCCGTCAACTTGGCTGGCATCGAACTCGACTCAGTAATATTGAGCGGCTTCAACGCCGCGCTGACCTTATTGAGGTGTATGAATTGGCGCGTGTGTTCGGAATCACAATGAATGTTATCGTCAAATGCTTGGTCGCAAAGAATAGCTCGAAAGCATAAATGGTTCTCTTTGAGGCTTTGCTCGGCGAATAAAGGGGGGTGCTTTTGTGCCCCCTTTCTTTACCCATCTTGTGGCCTGAACATCGTGTCAAAAGAGCGGTTCGAAATTAAATTCGATTTCTCGCTCTTGGACTCCGTTTTTGGGAAAAGCTATTCGATTCCGGGACCAAGACATTTTTCGTTACATCTTGATAAAACGTATGTAATGAGTTAAACCAAGCATATAGATTTTTTGCATCCTCAACCGTTGGGGGTGCCATTCGCACTGCAGAATTTCCACTATTTCCCGTCGGTAGAAGTCTTGATCCAGCGAGCTCTTTTAAGCGACAAAATCACCAGCCGATTTTCAAATTCAGCCTGCCTATGCTTAGCAAGAAAAGAGATTAGTAGCGATTCAATGGCCGACACCGTAGGGGGATGGACCTTCAAGCGGACGACACCTGGGTGCCTGTTCAAGGGGAGAACCGCCCAGTTGCCGAAATGCCCATCGAGAGTCAGCAATACCCGGCCTTCACGACAGGCCACGTCCAGAATAACGGCGTCATCCGCCCGCTCTAACCCGATCTCGGATGCGCGTATAACATCGTGGCCATGATCACGCAACGTCTTCGCCAGTTCCTGACGGATCATTTGGTCAATAAAGACACGCAAAATCAGGCCTCGGCTAGATCGAATTCTCGATGCTCCAGGGCCACGCCGGCGTAACGCAACGCAGCGGAAATGTCTTCCATCTTAAGTTCGGGATACCCCTGCAAAACCGAATCCCATGTTTCTCCACCTGCTAAATGCTCCAAGATAACGGCCACAGGGATTCGTGTCCCTCTAATAACAGGCTGCCCGGCACACACACGGGGATCAATTTCAATCCGATCAAAATTCATGGGTCTTCCCCCAATATCCGCATTCGATGGTTAATGTCTACAATCTCTCAGATTCTTACGCCAAGTGAAAGCCTAACATGCCCAACGTTTCATTGCAATTGGAAGCAAGATTGCGTGCAGAGAACGCCCCCGCCGCCGCGCATGCTTGACGATTTTTGGGGCTCGCTGCATGCTTGGCCACCATGACGATGACATCAGCCGCACCTTTAACGCTCGCGCAACGCCTTCGCCTGGCGCTGGGACCCGGACTCCTATTAGCCGGGGCAGCGATCGGTGTCTCCCACTTGGTGCAGGCCACGCGGGCCGGCGCGACCTATGGTTTCGCGCTCTTTTGGTTGCTGGCCCTGGCGATTATTACGAAATACCCCTTTCTGGAGTTTGGCCCCCGCTTCGCGGCCGCCACCGGGCACAATATGATCACGGGCTATCGCCGCATGAACCGGTTCGCTTTCGCGGTCTACATCTTCATCACGGTCGGAACCATGTTCATTATCCAAGCCGCCGTCACACTGGTGACTGCGGGGCTGGCCGAAAATCTGTTCGGCCTCGGCCTCAGTGACGCACTCTGGACTGCCATTCTGCTGACCGTTTGCATCGTGCTGCTTTGGCTCGGTCGCTATCCGGGACTCGATCTCAGCATGAAGATCATTATCAGCTTGCTGACACTCTGTACATTCGTCGCGGTACTCATGGCATTTGGCGCAGTCACACTGGAACGAGTGCGCGCGACGGAAGTGCCCGCCTACTGGAATGCCGCCGGCATCGCATTCATCATTGCGTTTGTCGGTTGGATGCCGATCCCGCTGGACGCCTCGATTTGGCACTCCATCTGGACCAGTGCCCGCACGCGCCAAACCCACTACAAACCTTCCGTTGCCGAATCACGGTTCGATTTCGATGTCGGGTACGGTGCCGCCGCCTTCATCGGTGTGCTCTTTTTCCTGTTGGGCGCCCTGATCATGTTCGGGACCGACGAGACCTTTGCGCCAGGCGCCGTGGCATTCTCGGCCCAGATTGTCGCCCTGTACAGCCAAACGCTCGGGGCTTGGAGCGCACCGCTGGTTTCCGTAGCCGCCTTCGTGGCGATGTTCAGCACGACGCTGGCGGTCACCGACGCCTACCCGCGCGTGCTATCGGAAATTGCCGTCGAATGGTCGCCGCCCGAAAAACATGAGGCACGGCGACTACTGGTGTATCGCATTGCCCTCTTCGTGGTCCCGGCCGTGGCGCTAGTGATCGTGCTATTCATGTCGGGCCATGCCTTCACGCGTCTGATTGATTTTGCGGCCGGCCTTTCCTTCATCGCGGCACCGGTGCTCGGTTGGTTCAATTTGCACCTGATCACCAGCGATCAAGTGCCGGAAGCCGCTCGCCCCTCCAAGCCCTATCTCATTTTTAGCTGGGTGTGCTTGGTGCTACTGATTGTCTTCGCGGCGGCATGGGTTTACTGGCACTTTTTTAGCTAAGCACGCTGCCGTAATGATGGCAAAGGGATACGGAACGGACCATGGACAATGACGTGAAGCCAACAACTTGGATCGAAGGTCATGATGACCGTTGGAGCTTCATCCTTCCCTACGTTATTCTGTCCATCCTGCTCAGCGTACTGCTCTCACTCTTCTGGCTGGCGTTCTTGATCGTGCTGCATTTCGGCTTGGAATGGCTACGTTTACGCGAGCTTGCTCCGAACCGCCGCCTGATTGGCTGCTTGGCCCGCACGC
>SLAD01000357.1 GCA_007126995.1 Kiritimatiellia bacterium
GCAGTCGCGGACGCAAGATGTACGAGCAAGTCATTATTCCGCGAACCAGTGAATCGTATGAGGTTCCCGCCCTGACCTTCAGCTACTTCGACCCGGAGCAAGGGACGTATCGCAGCATCGTGCGCGGACCCTATACCTTGAATCTGACGGAGATCACAGAGGATACGGGTCGACGTGTGCGGGCTGCGCCAACCGATGCAACGCGTGCCGGTGCACGGATTATTGGCGAGGACATCGCGTACCTGATGCCGGCTCCGCCGCAGTGGCGCCACAAAAAGGACACGCGCTGGTATCAGCATCCCGCCTTTTGGGGCGCACAGACGCTACCCTTGATTGCCTTGATCGGACTGGGCATCTGGTCGGCGCGACAGCGCACTTTGGCAGCCGATGTGGCGAAGGCGCGGCGCTACCGTGCGCCCCGCGCGGCGCGGGCAGGCTTGAAGAAGGCCGAGCAGGCGATACGACGGGGTGACGAGGCGCAATTTTTCGAAGGGCTCTGGGAAACCTTGGGATCGTATTTCGGGGACTATTTGAACTGGCCGATTGGTGCCGTCACCGGCGACGCCGTGCATGCCGCAATGCAGGAGCGCGGGCTCGAGTCCAGCGACCTGGAGCGGCTGGAGCGCTTGTTCGGCACCTGTGATCAGCGCCGCTTTGCGCAGGTCAAGGTGGATCAGGACGAGATGCAGGAATTGCTGTTTACCATGCGAACGCTATTGAAGGCGTGCGAGAAGGTGGGCTCATGAATGTCCGCTGCGCCATAGTGGCCGTGCTCGTGCTGATGGGCAGCGTCGGGGCGGTATGGGCAAGCCCGGCGGATTTATTTGCCGAGGCCAATGTTACGTATGATGCTGGCGAGTACGAGGCGGCCATCACGATCTACGAGCGATTCTTGCGAGAGGGCTTTGTTGCGCCTGAGATCTACTACAATCTCGCCAGCAGCCGTTATCGCCAAGGCGATTACGGGCAAGCCATTCTGAATTTGAAACGGGCGCAGCAATTGCATCCCCGCGATCGGGACATCCAGCACAATCTATTTTTTATTTTAAACGAGGCGGATGCCGTTTATCATGTCCCACCAATTTGGTCGCGCCTCTTGAGGCAGTTGACGCAGGGAGAATGGATGGGACTTGCGACCGCGAGTTGGTGGCTGGTCGCGCTGTTTGGTGGCTTACACTTGGTGCGGTTTCGCAATCGTGGTTGGCTGGTGCCGGTGGCGGTTGTCGCCGGGGTTCTGCTGATCTCGTTGGCCGGCTGGTGGCAGTGGTGGAGCCTGGGGCAAAGGCCCGAGGTTGTTGTGATCGAGACGGGCCAGGAAGCGTTGTTTGCGCCCTTGCCTGGCTCGACCGCACATTTTGCCTTGCCAAAAGGGTCTGTGCCGCGGGTTGATTCTGTCAGCGAGGGATGGTACAGAGTGAGAGTAGGTGAGCGTGATGGCTGGATTCAGCAATCGGCCGTTATGCCGGTGCGTTAGTTGCATGAACACGCGCCACAAGGGATTACGATGACAAGACGTCCGACATGGTTAGCCTGGTTAGCGTTACTCATTCTTCTGGTGGGTGGCGCAGTGGCGTACATGTTTTCGCTCGATGCCAGTAACCCAGAGGCCCACTCGAAGATGGTGCTAGCTTTAGCGGTAACGATCGCGGCGGCGGGTACCTGTCTGATTGTGCTGACTGCCGATTTTTGGATGCGGCACTGAGTCTTTGTGTGGATTCAACTTCGGGATGCTTAGCCTACCCATCCGTCGAAAGCCGGTGTATTGCCATGCTCGACGTGCGGGCCTCGATTGTTTTATCGTCTGCGTAAGTGACGATGAAGAATTCCTGGATAGAAGTTGATCCCGCTGGATTGAGCTCGAATATACGGGCTTTACGCGAGGCCGTGCGCCCTGAAACGGCCGTGATTTTTGTGGTCAAATCAGATGCCTATGGGCATGGCCTGACGCCGATTTCGCGGCATGCGGCGGGCGAGGGGATTCGTTGGTTTGGTGTGGCGCACTTGTTCGAGGCCGAGTCGATCCGCGCCCAGTTGTCCGACGTGAACGTTTTGATCATGGGCGTGATCCGTCCGGAGTGTGCGCCGGTCGTTGCTCAGCAGCGCTTTACGCCCATGATTGTCGGCACGGAGCATGGTCGTGCGGTTGCGCAGGCGGCTGCCGCCGCGCGGTGCACGGTGGAGGCGCATCTTAAGGTCGATACCGGAATGGGGCGCATTGGCGTTGGTTGGCCGGAGGCCGTCGAGACTTTCCGCGCTCTGCAAGGGCTGGAGGGATTGAAAATTACTGGCGTTTGCAGCCACTTTGCGACGGTTGAGCCAAAGCAACCCGAGCGGGCAGAAGTGCAGGTGGAGCGCTTTCTGGAAGTGAGTCGGGCGATGGAATCCCTGAACGGAGGGCCGCTTTTCAAGCACATATCGAGCAGCCGCGCCGTCCTGTATCATCCGGAATGGGACCTGGATGCGGTGCGCCCCGGTATTTGCCTGTACGGGTATGGCGCGACGGATCCGGCGATGCGTTTTCGGACCAATCCCTTCCTGCAATGGAAGTGTTCCGTCATGCAGGTGAAGTCGGTACCCGCCGGCACGTCGATCGGCTACTACGGCACCCATGTTACTGAAGCGCCAACGCGGATGGCCATTTTGTCGGCGGGTTACGCGGACGGCTATCATCGTGCGCTCAGCAATCGTGGGCATGTCCTGATTCGCGGGCGACGGTGCCGGGTGCTGGGCCGAGTCAGCATGAACTGGATCACCGTGGACGCAGGACGGGATTCAGGGATTCAGGCGGGTGACGAAGCGGTGTTGATCGGGCAACAAGGTCGGGAGTCGGTCTGGGCCGGCGAACTGGCCAAAATCTGCCGCACGATCCCGTACGAAATGCTTGTCAGCATCGATCGCGGTGCCGAACGAAAGTACCAGCGAACGGCTTGAGCGCTGTAAGCAATGTTCAAGCGACAGCGACCTACTGTTCCACCAAATCGTTCCAGTCGATAACTACCAAAATAATGTCACACGTGTGACATAAATGTGGCGAGGCGCTGCGAAGGCGCATATCGAGAATGTATGGCGAAAAGGATCGAGGACGGTATCAGCCGTTGACCCGCAGGCAGCGCCAGAGCCGCATCAATACGTATTGGCAGGTCAGCTCGCGGATTGTGCGACGGTTGCCGGGAAAGATATCACGGTAGTCTTCAATGCCTGCCCGGTGCGCGATGGCGCTGAATACCAATCCCACGGGCTTCTCAACACTACCTCCGGATGGCCCGGCAATCCCGGTCACCGCGATGGCGTAATCAGTACCCAACCGCTCTTGCGCTCCCCTTGCCATCTCGCGCGCGACCGGCTCGCTGACCGCGCCGACAGTTGCCAAGGTTTCGGGCGATACGCCCAGCACCCGTTGTTTGACTTCATCCGCGTACGCGACGATGCCACCACGAAAATAATCCGAGCTGCCGGGTCGATTTGTTAGCCGCACGGCGATCAAGCCTCCAGTGCAGGATTCCGCCGTTGCCAACGTGTGACCACGGGCCGCCAATTCACGTCCCAACCATTCATCGAGCGTAATGCGCTCCCGCGCATAAACGAATTCGGGGCCGATAATCCGCACAGCCTCTTCCATGGCCGCGTCCAGCGCGGCATCCGATATTTCGCCAACGGGATGGAGCCGGACCTCGACGCGTCCTGCCGAAGCGCAGTAGGCTGTCTCGATACCGGGCGGCGGAA
>SLAD01000028.1 GCA_007126995.1 Kiritimatiellia bacterium
CGGGCACGCGCGCCATGCGGTTGCGGTAGGTCCCGTAGATGCCGGTTTCGGTAATATTCATGCTGCCGGTCATCACGCGGTAATCATCAATCAGGATGAACTTGTTATGCATTTGTCCGCCCGGACCGTAATAGTGATTGGGTGCGCGCTCCGCTCCTTCAACCAGCAAGTGGCCGCTTTGTTGCCCGTTGCCAATGTGCAGCGTCTTGTAGGGTATGTCGGACGGGTGCCGCGGCAGTCCGAATGCGGCGCGATAGTCGGGATCAGCGACCGCAAAGATGGGGGAGTTCGCGAAAATGTGGATGCTGTCGCCCGTGCCTAGTTGACCATCGAGACCGCGTAACATCCGTTCCAGATACACGCGCATCAGGCGATAGCGCTCATTTCGATCAGCGTCTTGTTCGGGCTTGGCATCGATCAGCAGGCGAATCGGCAAGCCTTCGGCCGCCCGCTCCATCAGCGCGTCCACTACGGCCGGCAAATTGATTTCATACAGGGCGAGGTCAATGCCGCGACGAGCCTGCCGAATACGGTCAATGATGCGCTCCTCGAGATTAATGCGATGATTGGCCAGATTGTTCGGGAAGGCAAACTCGGTTAGGGCTGATTGATTAAAGAATACATTGATGGTGTTTTCACCATGAAAGACCTGATTCAGTTCCTGTTCGGTGTAGGCCGGTGGGTGTCGGAATCCGGGCGTCCCGTAGCCGGAATCGTACCGGACGGTGGATTGCGTCCAGCTATCGGGGTGACTGCCTGCGGTGTAGGGGTAGACGCGCTGCATCGTCGCATAGCTCTCATTACAGCCGGCATGCCACGCGTTCACGCGGTCGACCAGTCGGCCTGCGCGGTTATAAAGACGCAATTCCTCTCCTTCCGGGGAGAGGTGCCCGGAAAGGTAGCTATTGACCGGGATGCCGGCCAACTCGCGCTGTTGATGCGGACCCAAGAGATAAATCTGCCCCGGCGCAAGCCTTCCGCTGAGGCGATTGGAGATCGATCCACTGGCCGTCATCAGGGTCCAGTCGGCCAGCGAAACGTACTCATCGCTGGCATTATACAGCTCAATCCACTGTTCTTGCGGCGAGTCTGCGGTACCCATCCAAGCGATCTCGTGCAGGATTACCGTTTGGCCCTCTGCGGCGAGTACGCCAAGATAGAGCCCACCCAACCCCACACTCAGGCAGACTGTGCAGCGGATGTGATTTGCAAGTAAGGTGAAGAATCCCATTCAGGTCCGTAGGTTATTAACAGGACGCCGCGCGATGGAGATTACCAGAGAGTTTGGGTCTTGTGATGTCCATGTAATGATGTAACCGACTCATATCTAACAGGATAAGGTAACCGGGAAGGGCGGACTGGTCAACTTGAATCCGCATAAAAATTTAGGCGGGCATAAGGGATCCCATTAATAATCGCGGAGTTATTAACAGGAGGGGAGCAGATGTCGCTCGAGTTGAGGCATCTGCTCCCGCTGTTTTCTTTTAGGTTGTGCTGATTGGAATCAGCTTGCGGCGTTCCTGCGCCTCGGCCGATTTCGGCAAGGTTATGGTCAACACCCCGTTCTTGAAGCGGGCCTTCGCCTGCGCCGCTTCGATGCCTGCCGGCAGCGGAATGGACCGCTGGAACGAGCCCCATGATCGCTCGATCAGGTGATAACTCGATTCCTTCTCTTCCTTTTCTTGCCGCTTTTCGCCACGAATCGTGAGTAGGTTATCCGTCAATTCGATGTCCAGATCCTGCTCGTCGATCCCGGGCACATCGGCTGTGACGCGGATCTCCTTGTCGGATTCCGTTACGTCGACACTGAAGGAGCCCGCTTGATCACTGGATCGCAAGTCACCCCATAACTTGGACGTCAGCCCCATTTCCGAATCACCGAAGAACGACTCGAAGAGGTCGTTCATTTCGCGTTGCAGCTCGGTGATCGGATGGTCGCTCTGATGTCTGCGGGCGACTCCTTCAGCCGACCGTTTCCTTCGCCACGGTATGAGGTCGCGTACCATTGTCTTCACCTCCCTTCTGTCAAAAACCAGGATTAAGCTGCTTCAATCTGAATCTTCCGTGGGCGCGCTCGCTCCGCCTTCGGCAAGGTCAATTTGAGGACGCCCTGCTTCATCACCGCTTCAATCTTTTCCGCATTCACATCATCGGACAGGGTAAACGATCGCTCGTAGGCCACCGCTTCAAACTCCTGATACAGGAGATCCTGCTGGGCGTCATCGGCAGTCGCGGCCTGTCCCTTGATGGTCAGCACCTGATTCTCCACGGTGATCTCCACATCCTGTTCCGTCAGGCCGGGCAAATCCGCCACCAGGACGAGGGCATCGTCCCGCTCGTACACATCCGTTGCGGGTGCCACCACGTTCCTGCGTGCGATCGGCTTCGCTTCCCCCTTAACGGGATGGGTTTCATCCTTGAGTGATACTTCATGTTTCGTTGTCATCGTCATCCACCTCCGTTGTTAACTCTTTACTTCAATCTTGCGCGGTTTGGTCGCCTCGCTGCGTGGCAGCGTGACGGTCAGCACGCCGTGCTGGTAGCGCGCGGCGATCTTCTCGTTATCCGCCTCGTAGGGGAGACGGATGGCGCGGGCGAATCGACCGGTTCCGCGCTCCTGACGATAGATTGCCGTTTGCTCATCGACCGGCTCGGCGGCTCGCTCACCTTCAATCGTGAGCACATTCCCGTTTACGGTTAACTCCAGCTTGTCTGGATCCATGCCGGGTACCTCGGCAACGACCCGAATCTCGGACTCATTGCCCAGAATGTTTACGGCTGGATAATCCGCCGTCCGATGCATACTGGTATCGAACAAGCGATTCATTTGACGCTGCAGTCGATTTAATTCCGTAAAGGGATCAACCCGACTACTCCACTGACTACTGATTAATGGCCACATGATCTTCTCCTTTCTGTTTTAATTGTCCTGCCATTTAAGCAGCATTACGCATGCCAATTCTTAGTAATATCAATAAATATCTGACATTGTTGGCTTTAAGAATAGCAAAATCATAATTTTATGTGCCATAAAAGCTCTGTTTGTTTTTGTATTGATTTGAATATGAGTCAAATTGACTCTTTTGGTGGTCTCTGTCAACGGCGGTTAGCTCGAATTGATATCGCTGCTGGGCAAGCCTGATTCGTAAAGGTGACTTCTTTTGCGTAATGACGGAGCTTGAAGTCTGTGGCTTAACTGGTTACTCTCCGCATATTTAGAAAGGACTTTCATGATGAGCAGGCATATGGGTTGGCTTTTAGTGGTCGGCTTAGTGGTGTTGTTGCCGCTGGGCAGTCAAGGGCGGGCGCCATCGCCGCAGCCCTTCACGTTATTGGTTGTGCCGGAGCGGATCAACCTGGTGATGGCTTCGATGGATATCGTTGACCGGCGACCAGTCGCCTTGGTGGCGTATCGCACGGTGCGCGGCACGGATGAGATAATTCTGCATGGCTGGACGGGGTCGGAATGGGTGCGCATTTCGATGCAAGATTATGAGGGGGGCTATTTTCTTACGCGCAATGCCGAGCGGATCATTCTGGTGGAGGGGACGGAGCCCCTGCCGATGGATCTGGTGCTGGCCTCCGGGTGGGGACCGTTGGTGATGAGTGTAGAAGCCAGTAAGACCGATGATTTCCTGAATGACGTCGGCCAGCTTTTCGAGTTCTCCCGGTCCGAGTGGCGTTGGTTTGCCAACCGCTACCAGTTGCAGGTC
>SLAD01000124.1 GCA_007126995.1 Kiritimatiellia bacterium
CGCGCGACCATTTGGACTATCACGAAAACATGGAAGCCTATTTCGCCGCCAAGCAGAAACTCTTCCGGCAGCTTGGCACCGGCGGGAAACAAGGCGCGGCGATCATTAATACGGATGATCCGTACGGTCGCCGCTTGCATGAACGCATGCAAGCAGAGCAGTCACAGGTACCGTGCTGGACGTACGGGCTCGACCCGATTGCAGATATCTATGCGGATGACGTGGTCTACGATGAGCAGCGCACAACATGTATGGTGCATTCGCCGTGGGGGAACGGTCCGCTGCGCATCAACATGCTGGGTCGGTTCAACGTGCTGAATGCGTTGGCCGCGCTCGCGGCTGCGGCTATTCAGGGCATGCCCATGGATGAGCTGTTACAGCAGTTCGCCAAGGTGACGGCGGTGCCGGGCCGATTGGAGCGTTGCTCGCCGGTCGACCATCCCTTCCGCGTATTCGTCGATTATGCCCATACCGATGATGCCTTGGCGCAAGTATTGAGCGCTTTGCGGCCGACGACGGTCGGCCGGTTGATCGTCGCCTTTGGTTGTGGCGGTGATCGCGACCAGTCCAAGCGTGCGGCAATGGGTGCATTGGCGCGTGACTGTGCCGATTATACAGTGATTACCTCCGACAATCCGCGCTCGGAAGCACCCGACGTGATCGCTGCGGCCATCGCGGCGGGACATGGTGACCCGGCGCAGTGCGAAATTGTGTTGGACCGCGCGTCCGCCATTCGGCGCGCTTGTGCCTTGGCGCAGCCGGGCGACACGGTGGTGATTGCCGGCAAGGGACATGAAACCTATCAGGAAATTGGGCAGACCATCATTCCGTTTAGTGACAGCGAGGTGGCGCGTCGCGTACTGGAGTCGGGGGCGTAGTCAATGGTGCGTTTTGATCCAGCCGATCTGGCGTCGTGGTGTGGGGGAACCTGGCAGGGCCAGCCCCCGGTTTCGTTGGCGGGCGTGAGTCATGACACCCGGACGTTAGAGGCTGGAGCGCTCTACGTCGCCCTGCGTGGCGAACAGTTTGATGGCAATGATTTTGTGTCGAACGCGATTACGCAGCAAGCCGGCGCGGCGCTGGTCAATCAGGACGCCGTTGCGCAGCTTGGCGTGGACTTGCCCTTGTTGGTCGCGGCTGATACCCGTCGGGCGCTGATGGATTTGGCGGCTGGGCATCGTCAGCGCTGCACCGGCGAGTTCATCGGTATCACCGGCAGTGTGGGCAAAACCAGCGTCAAAGAGATGGCAGCGGATGTGCTGGCGCATGCGGGGGCGGTGACGCGCACATGGTCCAACTGGAATAACAACATTGGCTTGCCGCTTTCACTGTTGCGCATGAACCCACAGGATGCGTTCGGCGTCTTCGAGGTGGGTATGAATCATCCCGGCGAGCTGGCGCCCTTGTGTGCCTTGCTGCAGGCGCAACGAGCGATCATTACGCCGATTGGTCCGGTGCATCTGGAATATTTTGAAAGTGTGGCCGCGATTGCGGAAGAGAAGGCGACGTTGTTGGCAGCCTTGCCAGAGGAAGGGCAGGCGATTGTGTCGATCGACGATCCGTGGTACGAGGTGCTACGTGATCGGGCCAAGTCCCGTATCGTGCGCGTTTCGGTGCTCAGTCAGGATGCGGATTATTATGCGGTTTGGGATCGGGGCGGCACCAGTGAGCTTTGCGTTTGTGAGCGTCATACCGGCGAGTGCTTCGACTATCGCCTGCCGTTGCCCGGTCGCTATGTAGCGGACAACGCGATTCGCGTGATTGCCTTGGCGCGGGAAATGGGACTGGCACCGGATGTGATCGCGCAGGCCTTGAAAGGCTATCAACCGCCGGCGATGCGCTGGCAGCGGCAGGATCGCAATGGCGTGGCCTACATCAACGATGCGTACAACGCCAATCCGATGAGCATGCGCGCGGCGATTGACGCCGTTCAGGAAATGGCGGTGGAAGGGCGACGCTGGCTGGTATTGGCGGGCATGTTCGAGCTAGGTGCGCAGGAGCGGGAAGAGCACGAGGAGTTAGGGCAATACATCGCCCAGTTCCCTTGGGCCGGCGTGCTGGTGGTTGGTCGGTATGGCGAAATGATTGCACAGGGTGTGCGGGCCGCGCAGACGGAAGAGCAGGCGTCGTTGTTGGTCTGCAACGATCATCGGGAAGCGGCCCTCCATATGAAGGAGCGGGTCCGGCCCGGCGACGTGGTTTTGATTAAGGCATCGCGCGGCGAACGGCTAGAGCGCGTGTTGGATGAGGTTTAAGATTTATGTTGTTCTACTTACATTTGTTGACCGAGTGGTTTTCGCCGCTGCGCATCTTTCAATACATCACCGTGCGCGCGTTTGCGGCGGCGGGCACCGCGTTTGTGATCGGGTTGGCGCTGGGGCCGGGCATGATCCAATACTTGCGCCGCCTTAAAATCGGGCAGCAAGTGCGGGCGCAGGCCGAGGTGAAACAGCTTTACGAGCTGCATGGCCCCAAGGCCGGGACCCCGACCATGGGCGGAATCCTGATCATGTTGGCGGCCGGTATTTCCACCGTGCTCTGGGCGGTGCCGACCAACGGCTTCGTGCTGATTGCGCTCAGCACCTTTATCTATATGGGGCTGGTCGGCTTATGGGATGACTATCTCAAGGTCACGCGCAAACAGTCGAAAGGGTTGGGGGCGCGCCAGAAACTGATCCTGCAGGGCGTGTGGGCGCTAGGCGTGGTGTTGGTGCTCTTGAACTGGAGCGCCACCGCCGATATTTCGCGTCAACTAATGATCCCGTTTGTGAAGGATCCGGTGATCCAGAATATCGGTTGGGCCGGCGCGCTGTTCTTGGTACTGGCGGTGCTGGTGGGTTGCACGAATGCCGTAAATTTGACCGACGGATTGGACGGTTTAGCGATCGGTTGTACGAACAGCGTGGCGGCCGCCTATTTAGCGATGTCGTATGTCGCGGGCCACGTCATTTTTGCGGGATATCTGCAAGTTCCGTATGTGGCGGACAGTGGCGAGTTGGCGGTGTTCTGCGGTGCGCTGCTGGGCGCGGGCCTGGCCTTTCTTTGGTTCAACTGTTATCCGGCCAAAGTCTTTATGGGCGATACCGGTAGTCTGGCGTTGGGCGGCGCGATTGCGATCGTTGCCATCCTGATTAATCAGGAGCTGACCCTGCTGTTTGTCGGCGGCGTCTTCGTGATGGAAGCGGTCAGTGTGATCATTCAGGTGGCCTACTACAAGCGTACCAAAAAACGCTTCTTCCGCTGTGCGCCGATCCATCATCATTTTGAGTTGATTGCGAAGGAGAACGCCGAGCGCGCGGGACGTCCGCCGGGCCTGATTGAAACGACCATCACCACCCGCTTATGGGTCGTTTCCATCATTTTCGCGTTGATCGGCCTTGCCACGCTGAAGATTCGCTAATGAAGGAATATCGCACAGCCTTGATTCTCGGTGCCGGCTTGAGCGGACTGGGGGCGGCTCGGCTGTTGGCGGCGGAAGGCACGCAAGTGACCGTTGCTGATCAGCGACCGGCGGAACAACTGGCGGACGCGGTCCGCCAGTTGGTGGGGTGGAAAATCGGCATCCATGTGGGGCAGGAGCATTTGCCGTGGAGCGCCTTCGATTTGTGTGTCGTCAGTCCCGGCTTTGCAGTGGACTCGAATTGGGTGCAAGCCGCCTACGCCATTTCCGCTGAAGTGATTTCCGAGTTGGAGCTGGGGTGGAGCCGTCATCA
>SLAD01000377.1 GCA_007126995.1 Kiritimatiellia bacterium
GCCGTTGGCGACCTGAGAGAGCAGGGGATGGAGGCGTTGATTCTCGATTTGCGCAACAACCCCGGCGGCCTGCTGAACGCCGCCCGTGATGTCGCACAACAGTTCCTGCGCCGCGGCGACCTGATCGTCTACACCAAGGGACGCGACGGGCGGCGGGGTGAGCGCTATACCTCCCGCGAGCGTAGCCCGTTCATGGGGTTCCCTATGGTCGTGCTGATCAATGAAGGCAGCGCCAGTGCATCGGAGATCGTGGCGGGCGCCTTGCAAGATCATAGTCGCGCCATCCTCGTCGGCGAAAAGACCTTTGGCAAAGGCTCTGTCCAAAGCGTGCTGCCGCTCGATGACGGATCGGCGTTGCGCATCACCACCGCGCAATATTATACCCCGAGCGAACGGGTGATCGATGAGCGCGGGATCGAACCCGACATCGTCGTCAGTATCCCCCCCGATGAATGGCGGAAAATTTTGATTCGCCGCTCGCGTCCTGAGAACGCCGACATCGACTTCGAAGACGAGGAGGATCTGGATGACGCGGTCGATATTCAGTTGGAGCGCGCCATTGACGTCCTTAAAGGCATCATGATCTTTGAGGCTAACAGCGGGCCGCGCGGAACGACCGAGCAGTGGGCCGCGATGTAAGACGCGGGCGCGCCGCGCATGATCGTAGAAAGAGGCCCCCATGCTCGTACTCGGAATCGAATCCTCCTGTGACGAAACCGCTGCGGCCGTCGTGCGTGATGGCCGCGAGGTGCTGTCCCATGTTGTGCTCAGCCAAGTCGCTAAACACCGTCCTTACGGTGGGGTTGTGCCCGAGATTGCGTCGCGCGCGCACGTCGAGGCGATGGCGCCGGTCATTAATGATGCCATGGAGCGGGCCGGCGTTGTCTACGAGGAACTTGATCAAATCGCCGTCACGCACGGGCCCGGCCTGGCCAGTTCACTGCTGATCGGCGTCACCGCTGCCAAAGCCCTGTCCCTGCGCACCGGTGTGCCGGAAAACGGCATCAACCACTTGGCCGGGCATCTGTATTCCGTGTTCCTCGACCCCGACGCGCCGCCCATGGAAGAGTGTCTGCCGCTACTCGTGCTGCTGGTGACCGGTGGCCACACCATGCTTATCCGCATGGATTCCGTGTCCGAATATACCTTGCTGGGGCAAACGCTCGACGATGCCGTCGGCGAGGCGCTCGATAAAGGCGCCACGCTGATGGGCCTCGGCTATCCCGGCGGTCCGGAAATCGAAAAGGCTGCGCAAGGCGGCGATCCCCGCAAACACCCGTTTCCGCGTGGGCTACAGAAAGGGCAGGGCACCGTTGCGGGCGGTTTGGCGCGCGATCGCTGCTTCAGTTTCAGTGGCTTAAAGACCTCCTTGCTCTATTGGCTGCGCGACAATCCCGATGCTATCCAGAACGGCGGATTACCCGATCTCGCCGCCAGCTATCAGGAAGCAGCCTTTGATGCCTTGCTGGATCGATTGGAGCGGGTGACCCGTGAGGAACGGGTGCAGCACATCGCCTGTGTCGGGGGCGTGGCCAAGAACCGGCGCCTGCGCAGTCGTTTGGATGAGCTGGCGGCCACGCTCGGCGTGAAATTGTTGATTGCCCCCATGACCTACTGCACCGACAACGCCGCCATGATCGCGGGCGTCGCCGGCGCCGCCACCCTGCGCGGTCAATCCTTAAACCCGGTGGCCGACGTCTTTCCCAATCTCCCCCTGTCCTCCCCCAAATCTTAATCATAATCTTAATCGTAATCTTAATCTCTTTATTCATTCAGCGTGTGCCACCCATGCGCGAACTCGGGCAATGTCTCCGAATCGGACAAATTCCGCACTGCGGCCGTTGCGCCTTGCAGGTTTCGCGCCCATGCGCGATCAGCAGAACGTGCATATGATACAGCGACTCCATAGGCAGGCGTGACTCCACAGCCGCCCGTGCGGCCTCCGGCGGTGCCTGCTGCGGAATCCAGCCGAGCCGCTTGATGATGCGGTGAATATGCGTGTCCACCGGCATGACTGCGCGCCCCCATGCGAACAAAAGCACACAACAAGCCGTTTTATCCCCGATTCCCGGCAGGGCAGTGAGGTAATCATAGATCTCTTTCGTATCGAGTCGACGTAGTCGCGCCAATGAGATGCGACCTTCGCGGGCACGGATCTCACGCAACACCTGTTGAATCCGCGCCGACTTCTGTTTCGCCAGGCCGCCCGACCGAATCGCTTCTTCCACCGCTTTCGTCGGCGCATCAAGCACCTGTTGCCAGGAAGGGAATTGTTTCCGCAACTGCACGAAGGCGCGATGCGAATTCTTGTCGCTCGTGTGTTGGGATAGAATCGTTTCCACCAGCACATTCATCGGATGGCCTGACGGATGCGTTGCAGCCGGTCGGCCGTAGTGGGCAGCCAGCTTTTCGTAAACGGTCTGTGTTGTTTTGCGGGTTGGTGGCATCGTGTGAATGGTTCCCTTGACTAATTACCGCAAATAGATACGCTAAGGCCGCTCAGAAATCCATCCCTCCGGATCTTCTGCGTGGGGGCGGTTAGCTCAATTGGCAGAGCGCCACGTTTACACCGTGGATGTTACAGGTTCGAGTCCTGTACCGCCCACCATTTTCTCGCTGCGCGCCATTTCCCAATGCTTGGGTGAACCCAGTACTGAGACGATGTCGGGCGTGAGATTTGACTCATACGGGGGCGCGTGGCGATCGCGTCCCACCTCTTTCCTGCTTGTAGGCCAACCCGCGGGACTGCCGCTCTCTCCTCAAACCTTGCACTCGCCGTTTCCTGGTGTAGACTGGCGGTCATGGAGCAGCGGACGCATCGCACCGAATCACACTGGCATCTCTTCCTCGCAGACTTCCTCTTTATCCTCGCGGCGTGGAGCGTGCTGATCAAATACCTTTTTCCGATTGCCTACGCGTTGGCGTACGGCAAGCCGGTACTCGAACACATCTTCTGGGATCTCTGGCCCGTGGCGCATGTCTGGCTCGGCTGGGCGCTGCTGTATCAACCGCGCTATACGCGCGGGTTGGCCATCGGTATGTCCGTCGTCGAAATCATTATCATCGTCTCGATGTTTGGTTGGTTCCTCTCCGATCCGGACTGGACCATCTGGCGCACCAACTGGTTCATCAATAAGATTTTTGTGCTGATTTGCTTCGTGCTCATTCTGGGCACATACCTGCGAAAAGGAAGGGAGACAGACGAATGATCAATAGACAACCCATCACACGGCGAACGGCCTTGCGCGTCATGGGCGCAGGTGTCGCGGGCATGGCTTTGGCACCACACTGGGCCCGGGCCGAAGTGCGCGATGCGATCCTGAAATCCATTCCGCCAACCGGCGAAGAGATTCCGGTGATCGGTCTGGGCACCTGGCGCACATTCAATGTGGGTGACGACGAACGCGCCTACCCCCCGCTGGTGGAGGTCGTTGAGGCGTTCTTCGACGCCGGTGGCGGGATGATCGATTGTTCGCCGATGTACGGTTCGGCGCACAACGTATTACAGTATTCCTTCGAGCAGTTGGGCCGGCCGGATACGAAGTTCTCCGCCGACAAAATTTGGACGCGGGACGGAGGTGCTACCCGTGCGCAATTTCGCGAGATCGCCGACTGGTGGGGCGTGGAGACCATCGACCTGATGCAAGTGCATAACCTGGTCGCTTGGGAACCGCATCTGGAAAC